>JABRWB010000062.1 GCA_039961635.1 bacterium | reverse complement strand
TATCCGATTCCGGCGGATTCCGCCATTCGGTTGGATTTTGCCCGTTTTGGCGGCGATACGCGGCCTCCCGGCCGCGCTTCCCGGAGCCGTGATAGTCCAAGAAAGTTCGCCGCGCAAACGCCGCGCTTCCCGGAACCGCGATATGCCGCGCATTCGATATCCGGCGCGAACGTGCGTTTCACGCGCGCGGTGATATAATCCGCGGCCTCCGGTTTGGGGCAGGAGACGAACGGCTTGAAAGGGGCAATCGGTGCAGGATAGCGGGCTCGAGCGCGGCTCGGCCGTCGATGCGGGCGCAGGGAACCTCGCCCGTTACCTCGCCGCGGCCGCGGGCAGGAAGGGGCTCGTCTTCTCCCTCTTCTTCGTTGCGGCGGCCGCGTCCTTCCTAGGCACCGTAATCCAAGCGCCGGTTTATACCGCGACCGGCCGAATTCTTATAAAAAAACAGCAGCCCGCGCTTGCAGCGGCCGCGAGGATCGCCGCGCTTTCCGGCGTGTCGCCGGGAACGGAGACCGAGCTGCAAATATTGAAGGCGCGCACCACACTCGAAGAAGCGATAGGCAAGCTTCACCTGGACGTGGACGTGCGGCGCGACGCGCGCGATTCCGCGTGGTGGAGGCTGCGCGACGTGGCGGCGCGCTATTTGAAAATTTTTCCGGCTCCGGACAGGCGGCTGTCTTCGACGGCGCTGGAACTTGAGGAGTTCTCGCTGCCCGAAGCTTTGCGTCCGGCTAAATTCCGCGTGGTTCCCGGCGAAGGCGGCGTCTTCGAAGTATTCGATTTGACCGGCGTGCTTGGCGCAAAAGGCGCCTCCCTCGGAGCAGGCAAAGTCGGAGAGCCGTTCGAGAACGGGCAGCTAAGGATGGTTGTCTCGCGGATGGAAGATTACGGCGCGACGACCTTCACGCTGACGGCGAAACCGGCGTTCGACACTTTCGAAGCGCTTGCGGGCGCGGTCGAGGCAAAGGAATCCGGCTTCCAGAGCGGCGTAATAAAGCTGGAAGTGGAAGACAAAAGCGCCTCGCGGGCGGCGGATATTGCGAACGAACTGTTGAAAATTTACGAAAGGCGCAGCGTGGATTTCACGCGGCAGGGCGCGACCCAAACCCTGGATTTCGTGAACGGCCAGCTGGAAGAGGTAGAGAAGGCGCTGGAGGAGTCAAGGCGGAAGCTGGACGGATTCAAAAGCTCGAAAGGAACGGTGCTGCTTTCGGAGGAAGCGAAGGGGCTGATCACCCAGATGTCCGCTCTCGAAAGCCAGGCCGAAACCGCGCGCCTTGAGCTCGACCAGACGCGCAAGCTCAAGCGCAGGCTCGTGTCGGGCTCGACGGAGGACTACGTGCTTTCGGGAACCGGATCTTATACGCCGCTTGGATTCGTCGGAATCGACTTGTTTCAGCGTTTGGTTTCGCTTCAGCTGGAGCGTTCGAACCTGCTGCAGGTGATGACTCCCGAGCACAATAACGTGAAGGCCGTGGACGCGAGAATTAAAGAATTGAAGGGCATTATCATTTCCAATATTGACAATCATATAAAGGCGCTGGAAGGGGAAATATCGGATTACGACAAGCTGGTCGCGGGCTACAAAGCCCAAATGAAAAACCTGCCCGGAATGGAGAGCGAGCTGACTGTCCTCTCCACCGAGCTTGAGGTGAATTACAAGCTGTACCGCCAGCTCAGAGAGCAAAAGCAACAGGCCGAGCTGACGGCCGCGTCGCAAGTGTCGGGGATTTTCATTCTCGATCCCGCGGTTCCTCCCGCGAAGCACACGAGGCCGAAGAGGTTGACCACCTCCGTCATCGGCGGGCTGTTCGGGCTGTTCATCGGGCTGGTGTGGGCGGCGCTTTTGGGTCCGCCCGCCCGTAAAGAAAGACGCGCCGCCGCGGAGGGTTCAAAGTGAAACCTGCGATTTTAATTTTGTCTTTCGCGTTCGTTGCGGCTTTTTCCGCACCTTCGTTCGCGCAATCCGTCCGGTACGATTTAACCGGCCCGCTGGACGAGGTTTACATCCCTTACGATTATCCGATAGGAAAAGGCGACAGGCTGCGCGTGACCATAGACACCGGCACCGCAGCGGAATACTTCCCGATGGTCGGCCGCAACGGGAACGTTATCCTGCCGATCGTGGGTTCCGTTCCCGTTGAAGGTATGACGATGAACGAGGCCACCGAGCTTCTGACGGAGCTGTTTTCCAAGTATTACCGGGAAGTTTATCTTAACGTACAGGTGCAGAATCCCGCCAGGATCAAAATTTTTCTCAGGGGGGACGTGCCTGCGCCGGGAGTGTACATCGTCTATTCGCATACCAGCTTCATTGAGCTCCTTCAAGCGGTAGGACTGGCGAATTCCGGCGCGCACCGCCGGTTCGTTCATTTCAGACGCAAAGACGGCGGCTATGCGGCGTCGGACGTTCCAGCCCTTGAGAAGGAATCGGAAGAGACTTACGTCAAGACCGAAATCGATCCGCTGGCCATTACGGTCGGCGGTAAAGTCGGCCAGAACTTCCTGTTGCGCGACGGAGACATTATAGAGGTGGAGCCGCCCGGGAAGACGGTCAAAATCACGGGTACTCTGCGTCCGGGCGTTTATGAAATTCTTCAGGGGGAAACACTAAAAAACCTCCTTGAAATTTCCGGAAGCGTTGATCCGTACCTCGACCTTGGAAACGCAATAGTGGAGCGCCACGCTCCCGGCGGCGCGTTGGAACGGATTTTATTGGATTTCGAGCCGTATGCGGACGGTGAAGCGCCTCCCGATTTAGAGCTGCAAAACAGGGATGAAATCAAAATCATCGCCAGGGAATCCCGCGTCTTCGTCATAGGAAGCGTGAATATGCCGGGAGCCATTCCTCACGCCCAAAACATGTCCGTTCTCGATTATCTTTCGATCGCCGGACCGACGGATCAAGCGTATCTGCCGAAGGTGATAATCATCAGGCAGCCCAGGGACGCCGGCAAGCCGATTACGGAAAACGAAATAATCAAAGTTGATATGAAAGCTCTGACCAAGGGCAAGGAGCCTCCGTCCGACTACACTATCCGGCCGGGCGACGTGATCTTCGTTCCGGATCGCGATTCAAGGCTCGACTGGCGCGACGTCATTTCTATGCTGAGCACGCTGTTCATCGGGATTAATGCGCTGAGGTAGCCTTTCGGCGGTTTTGCTCCTCATATATCAGGTGTATAATATTTCCGCTTGTGAAGATTCCCGCGCTTAGGGGGCGGTATGCCTAATTTCGCCAATTGCAGATCGTGCAACCGGGTATTCGACGATGTCTACCGCATCGGGTCTTGTCCAGAGTGCATAGACGCGTATTCCAAGAATCGGGATTTCCGCAAAAAGCTTTCCCTTGTGCGCAACTTCGTCAAGGACAAGGAGCTTGCGGGCGAAATCCTGACTGTTCATGAGCTTGCAGAGGGAGTAGGACTGGATGAAGCCGAAATCTGGATTTTTATCAGAATGGGCGAAATAGATACCGCGTCGTTCGACGATCCGAAGGTGAGGGAATACAAACTCCGCTTGGCGCGCCGCATCGAAGAGGAAAAGAGGGGGGCGCGGGCGGAGTTGGCGGAAGAAATAGAAAAAGCCATTCATGGATTTCATTCAAGGCCTGACCGCAAGCGCGATACGGGCTAAGGGAGTTCTTTTTTCAAAATGCGAAGTTGCCGCTTTGCATCATCCTTGGAGCCTCTTTTTTATTTATTATGTGATTCACCCCCAATCGTCATGCCATTCCGCTCGGTTGGATATAGCGATTTGTATTATTGATGCGGCGATTTTAAGCCCGACGGCGCATCCCAAAGCATAGATTTGAACTAATTCGGTCGAAAAATCGAGTTTGTTGCTTGTTTTGTTGCTTGTGAAGGTTGGAAGCCGATTCTTTGGAACCTGTTGACAAATGGCGTTTTCCGCAATAAAATGTGAATGCCGGATAGTAAGCTACCGGCTAATCCGAGGTTGAGGGGTGAAAGGAGATCTGGGGTCTCCTCCCATAGTTATTGCTGTGGCGCTTTTGCGCCGCGTAATTTGGTTGTGAAGCCATAGCGGGTTGTTTCAAGCATGGCTTATGTTTTTTTCGGCATTTGTTCATCTTTTACAAGGAGTGATTGGTGATGGTAAGTGGCATGCGATGGTTGTTATGGGGAGCGGTGGTGACATTGCTTCTCGTGGCTGTCCTCGCTGGCTGCGGCA
>JABRWB010000061.1 GCA_039961635.1 bacterium | reverse complement strand
TGCCGCAGCCAGCGAGGACAGCCACGAGAAGCAATGTCACCACCGCTCCCCATAACAACCATCGCATGCCACTTACCATCACCAATCACTCCTTGTAAAATTAAAAATTGAGTATGAACTCGAAAGCCGTTGCCGCGTTCCGAAATGGAGCGCGCAGCTTCCCCGTTTCCGGCAAGTTAAAGCTAAGAAATGAGTTCCCCAAACTCGTAATCAAATCACCCCTTGACCGCCCAACAAAGGCGCATAACCCCAGTCACAGTGATTATACAGCGAGCAACCTCGAATTGTCAACATATTTATACCTGTTAGACGGGAAAATAATGGGAAAACCGTCCAATTTGGATTATCCGGCGTATCCAAAAGCAAATTGAGCCGTCCTGCAATATAATCCCATCTGCGCCGGCAACCCGCCGGCCGGAGGCGGATTTTGGATAAAAAAATCGTTCATCTATTGTGGAATGTAGCCTTCTCCGTTCTTGCATTGCTGTTTTCCGCCGGCTGTCCCGAAGGGGAAGATGTTGCATCCCTGCCGCAGGTTAAAGACGTCCGAACGGTCAAGATAGCCCTGCCCGTTGGCGCGGTCTGGCCGAGGGCAGGTGGTAATCCCATGTCTTTCGGCGCGGCAACGATTCCCGGACCTTCCAAACTGGCGCGCCTTTGGGATGCCGCGCTCGGGGACGCGCCGGCGCTTTCTCCGGTTCTTGATTCGCAGGGCAGGATATATGCTTGCGCGCTGGGAAAGCCGCTTGTCGCGCTTGGCCCCGACGGCGCAAGCCTTTGGAAGCTTCAAGCTGACGGTGAACTGCAAACCGCGGTGGACGGCCTGCGGGCTTCGCCCGCCCTTGCGGCGGACCAGATTTGGTTCGTCTCGGACCGGGGACTCGCCGCCGTGGGATTCGACGGCCGAGAGCTTTTCAGGATTCCCGGCTCGGACATTTCGCCGGAGCCGCTTACCAATTTGGCCGTTCATCCAAATGGCGGGTTGGTGGTCACCTCGCTCGACGGAACGGTCGTGTTTTTTGATGCGAATTGCCAGCCCACAGGCGCCGCCAAAATCGAGGGATCCGCTGCGTCTCCGGCCAGCTTCGACGACGATGGATTCGCGTATATCTGCTCCAGCGGCGAGTATTTGTACAAATTCGGCCCCGGCGGCAAACTGGCGTGGAAGTGGGCGACGGGAAGTCCGAACATCGCGGCTCCGGCGATACAAGGAGATCGCGTCACGGTTGCATCCGTGGAGGGGACGCTTTTCGAATTGGACTTGTCGGGAAGATTGAGATGGTCATCCCCGGTCTTTTCGGACGCGGTCGAGCAGGAAAGGAAATTGCGAAAAGAAAACGATTCCGCTGTTGCGGGGCTTTTCTGGCCTGCGGCCGTGGTGAATAGACAATCGGCGAAATCCGATGCCGAAAAGAACGACGCGGAGACAGTTATCGAATACGCGGTTCCTTGGGTGACGCGGCCTGACAAGCTGAGCGAGGCTTCTTACCTGATCACCTGGATGAAGGCGGAAGGAACGATGCGGATGACGAAGGAGTACGCCAAATCCGCCGAAGCAGGGCTTTCCTTCGGCGCGCCGCCTGCATTCGATTCCGAAGGCCGAGTTTATGTCGCGGCGGGCGGAAAGCTGTACGTTTACAAGGAGCTGGAGCTGCTCGACGAGATTCCGCTGGGCGACGGAGCGGTCGAAAGCGGAGCACAGCCGGTGATCGCGCCGGGCCGCCGCATTCTCGTACCGCTCGAAGACGGAAGGCTGGTCTGTTTCGGCGAACCGGCGGCAGCCGATCCTTCGGGAAGCGCGTCGGAAACGGAGGCGGCGGATGAATCTGAATCCGATGCGTCCGCACAGGCCGCGCCGGATGCGACCGAGCCGGTTGAACCGGGGGATTCCCCGCCCGATCAGCCGGAATAAAACTCCTTCACCGCCGCGCAAACATACTCGATTTGTTCGTCCGCCATCTCCGGATACATCGGCAGGCTGAGAATTTCATCCGCCAAAGTTTCCGACACAGGCAGCGACAAATTATCGCCGTACTTTTCGAGCCACAGCGGCTGCTTGTGCACCGGCAGAAGGTAGTGAATCGCCGTCCCGATTCCCTTCGACTCAAGGAACGCCCTTAATTCGTTTCGCTTTGGAGCGCGAACCACCATCAGGTGGTACACCTGGCGCATCCCCGGCGCGTCGTCCGCCATCATCGTGACCGGCGTTCCCGAAAGCGCCTTGCGGTACGCCCCGCCGACGCGCCTGCGCTCCTCGTTCCATCTCTCCAAATACGCAAGCTTCACGCCCAGCACCGCGCCCTGGAATCCTTCAAGGCGCATGTTGAACCCAAGCTCCCCGTGGATATAACGCTCGATTTCGCCGTGCGCGCGCAGCCGTTTGATCCGCGCGATCGCGTCCGCGTCGTCGCTCACGACCGCGCCGCCCTCGCCGAACGCGCCGAGGTTTTTCGACGGGTAAAAGCTGAACGCGCCGAACCGGCCGAAGCTCCCGACGCGCTTCCCGCCGACCGCCGCGCCGTGCGCCTGCGCCGCGTCTTCGATGACCGGAATCCCCCGCGCCGCCGCTACCCTGCATATCCCCTCGATGTCGCACGGCCGCCCGTACAGGTGCACCGGCATTATCGCTTTCGTCCGCTCCGTTATCGCCGCTTCCACCGCATCCGCCGTTATGTTGAACGTGACCGGATCGCAATCGACGAGCACCGGAGTCGCGCCCGTGTACATTATCGCCTCGGCCGTCGCGACGAACGTCCACGACGGGCATATCACCTCGTCTCCCGGCCCGATTCCCAGGAAGTGCAGCGGCAGGAACAGAGCGTTCGTCCCGCTGTTGACCGCGGCGCACGCCGCGACCCCGCAGTATTCCGCGAACCGCGCCTCGAAGTCCGCGACCGCCGGGCCGAGAATGAACTGCGTTTTCTCGCACGCGCCAAGAAGCGCGGCGTCGATCTCCGGCTTGATGGCGCGGTACTGCGCGCCCAGATCCAGCAAAGGTACCTTCATTTTTTCCTCCGAACCGTGGGGATTATAAGCGCGCGAATAGCTATTGCCTATCATGCATGACACTTGCGACTGTATAGGATTTCAGGCCGGAAATCGCGTCATCAATAGCGGTTTCATTAACGCGCTGCGCTATAATCCCCGCTCGCGCAAATTCCGGACGCTCTCCGGCGCGCGCAGAGGAAGCGATGGATAAGTTCTACCTGACCACGCCGATTTATTACGTGAACGCCAAGCCGCACCTCGGCACCACCTACACGACGGTGATCGCCGACATCGTGGCGCGGTTCATGCGCATGAGCGGCAGAGACACGCTGATGGTGACCGGCAGCGACGAGCACAGCCAGGGCATCGCCGACCTCGCCGCGGCGGAGGGGATCGACCCGCGGGCGTTCTGCGACCGGATAATCCCGTCGTTCCACGAGGCGTGGCGGCTGGTCGAGATCGAAAACTACCGCTTCGAGCGCACGAGCGACCCGAAGCACGTCAACGTAGTGCAGAAATTCTTCGGGCGAATTTACGAAAAAGGCGATATTTACAAGGGCGAGTACGCCGGCTGGTACCACACGACGGACAACCGGTTCCTGAACGACGACGAGGTGCCGGAGCACCCGGAAAACGAGCCGCGGCTGAAGTATCTCACCGAAGAGTCGTACTACTTCCGGCTCTCGAAATACCAGGACATTTTGCTGCGGTTTTTCGAGGAGAATCCGGAATTCGTCGTCCCCGATTTCCGGCGCACCGAAATGCTCAACCGCATCAAGGACGGGCTTAAGGACCTGTGCATCAGCCGTACGAGCACGTCGTGGGGCGTGCCGCTCCCGTGGGACTCCGGGCATGTGTTTTACGTCTGGGTCGACGCGCTTTTGACGTATCTGACCGGCAGCGGATTCGACATAGACGGCTACCTTGCGCGGGGGGGGCTTGATCTTCCGCCGGAGGAGCTTTGGACGCTCGGCAAGGGCGATATCCCGGGGCAGGGGGAGGCGAACTTCTGGCCTTGCGATTTGAACATAATGGCCAAGGACATCCCTTGGTTCCACGCGGTGATATTTCCGGCAATGCTGCTTTCGTTCGGCCTGCCGCCCGTGAAAAAAATGGTTGTGCATGGATACTGGAATTTCGGCGGCGACAAGATGTCCAAGTCGCTTGGCAACGTGGTCTCGCCGCAGGAAGCGTGCGACCTCGTGGGCGCGGACGGCCTGCGGTATTTCTTCGCGCGCGAAGTCCCGCTCGGCCTCGACGGGAATTTCTCGCTTGATCTTTTGGTGGACCGATACAACTTCGATCTGGGCAACGATCTGGGCAACCTCGTCCACAGAATGGTGAGCCTCGCGCACCAGCTTTTCGGCGGAAAGGTACCGGATGACGGGGGGGGGCCGGATGCCTCCGGCGCCTCGCTATTGAGCGAACGCGACCGCGTCGTCGCGGAAGCGGAGGCCGCGTACCGGGAGCTGCGGCTGTCCGACGCGCTGAAATCCATCTGGGAACTCATCCGCAATACAAACCGCTACATTGACGAAAAGGAACCCTGGCGGCTCAAGAAACATCCGGAGCGCCGCGGCGAAATCGCGGCAGCGTTCGCGGTCTTGTTCAACGTGATGAAAACTGCGCTGTTCCTCGTTTCACCGGTCATCCCAGGCGCGGCGCAGAAGCTGTGGGAAGCGATAGGGCTTTCCGGAAAGCTGTCGGAATTTTCGTGGGACGAGGTGCGGATGCCATATCCCCTTGGCTCGTCGCTTCCCGAAAGCACGCCCGTATTCCCCCGCGTCGAGCCGCCGCGAAACGAGGGGGGAAACTCGAAGGCGGACACGGCATTGCCCGAAAATTCCGCCCGGAAGAAAGAGGAGAAAAAAATGGATACTCCCGCGGAGGGAATAGCCGTCCTCGCGTACGAGGATTTCGCGAAGGTGCAGTTGATCACTGCGCTAGTCAAGTCCTGCGCGAAGGTCGAAGGCGCGGACAAGTTGCTGAAAGTCGAGCTGGACGACGGCACGCCGGAAGGCCGCACAATCGCAGCGGGAATCGCCGAATGGTACAAGCCGGAGGACCTCGCCGGAAAGACGATAGTTATCGTCGCGAACCTCCAGCCGCGAAAGCTGCGCGGAATCGTTTCGCGCGGGATGCTCCTCGCCGCGCAGGACGGAAGCGGAAACCTTTCCGTGCTCACCGTCGACCGGCCGATGGCGCCGGGCGCTAAGATAAGCTAGCCGCCGAGATACCGGCTGATGAATCCGCGCAGAACGGATTCGTCGCGAGTGCCATCGGCCATTATCCTGCCGTGCGCATATGCGGTAAAAACTATCCCCCCCCTCGATTTCGCGCGCACGAAGTATTTGCTATGCGACACTTCGAATTCCGCGGGCAGCGCGGCAGCGAGCTTAGCCAGATCGATTTCGTAATCCAGCGTGGTTGCAATCGCGTTCGCGCCGCACACCGCGCCCGCGCGTTCCTCGTTTGCCGGATCGAAAAATTCGTACCTGCCGCCGCATGCGGGGCATCCGGGCCGCATCGCGCGCGATCCGGAAATCGACCGCATTTCCTGCGCACCGCCGACAAGCTTTATGGTCGCAGCATCGCCGATGCCCTCCGGCGCCTGTCCCGCAAATATCCGCACCGCGATATCCACCATCACGCCAGCGGCGACTGAAATCACCGGCAGATGTACGCCGTAAACGTCGCACGTGCGCGTCGTCCCGGGCTCCGGCGGCTCGGGCAAAAGGCACCGAAGGCAGCTCGTTTTTCCCGGCACTACCGCCTTCGCCGTCGCCTCGTCTTCCACCACGCCGCCGTACACGTACGGCACGCGGTTTTTCATGCACCAGTCGTTGATTAGAAATCTGGTCCGCCAGTTGTCGAGTCCGTCGATTACGATATCAGCGCCGCTCAGAATCGTATCCGCGTTGCGCACGCGCAGATCGGCGAATACGGCCTCGCAATTAATTTCCGGATTGATCCGCCGCGCGTACGCCGCCGCGGCCTCGCACTTGGTCGCCCCCCCCCCGGCGTCTTCGGCTGTAAACAAAATCTGATGCGCAAGGTTGGATTCCTCGACGATGTCCCGGTCGATCAGCCTCATCCCTCCCAGCGGATACCTCGCGAGAAGCGTGATAAGCGCCGAGCCGAGTCCGCCGCATCCAACGACGGCGGCGGTTTTGCCGTGCATATTGCGTAGCCCGTCCGAGCCGATCCCGGCGTATCTCGCCAATCGATCAAACCTGATGCCTGACACCCGCTCCATCGCGCCAAATGATAACAAAAAAACGCTACAGGAGGCCGGCCGCCCCGGCCGGACGCAATTATCTTTTCTTATACGCCTTTTCTCGGCGTTCGATTTTGAAAACGCGGACGATTTTTTCCTTGTCGTTCACATCGTACAGGATTCTGATATCTCCGACTCTGATCCGATATCCGGGGCCGTCGCGTGCCGCAAGTTTGATGCACCCGGCGGGCCTGGGTTCATCGCCAAGGGCGAGTATTTTTTTGTCCACCCTTTTTAGCAGGTCGTCCGGCAGCGCCTCCAGCTTTTTTCTCGCGCGGTTGTCGACGACCAGCAGGTAGCTCATAACCTTCCGGCTTTCTTCAGGTCTTCGCGGATCTTCGAGTATTCGGTAAATCCGGTCGCCGTTTTTCGCGCTTCGTCCAGCGCCAGTGCGTCTTCCAGATCCTCGATTCGCTTCATCAGCCGCCTGTACTCCGCGACGGTGAGCAGGACGGATTTTCTGCGCCCGCGGTCGTCAACCACGAACTTTGGTTTTACGCTTTGGTGGTTCATCATTCACCCCGTCCGGATTATACCCCGAAACGGGGCGGACAGGAATTGAAGATAACAAGAGGTTGAAGCCCGGATTTTTTCCCGGCGCGGCGCCCCGAGATAGTTGCCCGGTTGAGGGTTAAGAGTTAAAACCAATGCCTCATTGCGCCCTACCGCGAAGCCAACTCTCAACGCTCAACTCTGAACTCCCAACTTGTTTTCCTTACTCCCTATTCCCTCAATTCCCCGTCCGGACTCCCGTGTCCATTTCGCGGCTATTGCCGCGGCGAAGGTTGTCCGGTATAATCCCGTCCGGGGGAAGCGGCCGCCATGTTCATCACACAGTGCATTCAGGCGAAGCACTGCCGGGAGACCGGCCTTGACGTGCGCATGACGATCGAGACCCGCCTCCCGATGCAGTCGGGGCTGGGCGCGCTCGGCCCCAAGCGCGGCGGCTACACCGACGTCGAATGCGAGCGCTCGCAGCGCTGCGCCGAAGAGGGAAGGGACTGCATCTGGGCCGTCGGCTCGATGCGCAGCACGCGCGACCCGCTGGGGCTGGGTATTTAGCCAAAAACACCTTATTGAGCCGATGATTTTTTTTTTTTTTTTCCAAATATCTCCGCTAGCTATTGACAGGCTCGGATCCCGGCGGTATAATCGAAATTGCGGGGGCGGATTGGCACCGGCTGGCAGGTGAGGCGTATGGAATCAAAAGATATCGTCCGGTCATGCGTGAAAAGTAATCACGGAGCGGATGCGAAATCCGGCAATCCGGGAAAGTCGTTGAAATCGCGCATCTGGAACGCGGCGGGGAAGTTCGTACTCATTTTTATGTTAATCGCCGCCGTCGCGGGATGCGGGAAGTCGCATGATAGAGCAGAGCTTTCTCAGGCACCGTCATATGATACACAACGAGAGTTGGTTTCGTATCTCTCGAAGGCGCTTCAGCAGAAACTCATTGAACTCGGCACCGCGAACCGCACCGCATCGGTACTTCCCACGGAGGACGCGGGGAAAGTCACCGACCTCGCTTACGATCCCGCGAGCAAAACGCTTTCGTGGAGCTATCGCAACACGGGCGATTACGATCTCTCCGGCGAAGTGGGAGTGTCCGACGTCACGCCGATCGCCTTGCATTATCTCGCGGATGCGGGCGACGGGCTGGGCGACGATCCGCTGGAGCAGTGGATTGACGGCGACGGTTCGGGGGAAATAGCCGTCGGGGATGTCACGCCGATCGCGCTCGGATACATGTCCCAGGTATATGGCTACCGGTTTTTCACTTCGCAGGTGATCGACGGCGAGTTTTACCGCGTGGGAGCGGACG
>JABRWB010000060.1 GCA_039961635.1 bacterium | reverse complement strand
CGCCATCAGTTCCGGATTCGAGCTTTTGAAAATGCCGCTGCCGACGAAAACGCTTTCCGCGCCCAGCTGCATCATAAGCGAAGCGTCCGCCGGGGTTGCGACGCCGCCAGCGGCGAAATTCGGAACCGGCAGCCGTCCGGAATTGGCCACCTCTTCTACAAGATGGAACGGCGCACCCATCTGTTTGGCCGCAGACATCAGCTCGCCCCGGTCGAGCGTTGAAAGTCGTTTGATTTCGGCCCGGACGAGCCGCATGTGCCGTACCGCCTCCACGATGTCCCCGGTTCCGGCTTCGCCTTTTGTGCGGATCATGGCCGCGCCCTCGCCTATGCGTCTTAGAGCCTCGCCCAGATTGCGGCATCCGCAGACGAACGGTACCTTGAAATCATGCTTCCAAACGTGATTTTCTTCGTCGGCGGGCGTTAACACCTCGCTTTCGTCTATAAAATCCACGCCCAGCGCTTCCAAAATCTGCGCCTCGGCGAAATGGCCGATACGGCACTTTGCCATAACCGGAATGCTCACGGCTTCCATAATCGCGGTAATGATGCGCGGATCCGCCATCCGGGCGACGCCGCCGTCCCTGCGGATGTCCGCGGGCACCCTTTCCAGCGCCATGACGCTTACCGCGCCCGCCTTTTCGGCTATCACGGCCTGCTCCGGTGTGGTTACGTCCATAATCACGCCGCCTTTGAGCATCTCGGCGTGGCCGACCTTTACCCTATAGGTGGCGCTTAGAATTTCGGCTGTGTTGTTTTCCTTCATGACTTACCTCCGGGGCATGCGCCCCTCAAACAAGATTGTAGTATAGTTCCACTGCGGATGCATTTCGGTTTGGATTTCCGCCGAAATTGCCCCGCAAATCTGGTATAATGTGAAACGTTCCGCGTGCTTGCGCGGGCGCTTAGTCTGCCTTTCCGCCGCCTGAACGGGGAAAAATATGCGTAAGATCCCTCTGAAAGATCTTAAAGCCGGGGTTGTGCTTGACGAGGATATTTTGTCGACCGACCTGCAACTATTACTCAGGCGCGGCAGCAAGCTGAACGATTACATAATAAACAAACTGCTGGAACGCGGAATCGAATTCGTGGTCACCGCCTCGACCCAGTTCGAGCAGCGTGAAGACGTCTCTCTTGACGAGCATCACTTTCTTGTTCAGGTTCGCAAGAACATCAACAGAGTTTACGAGCGTTCCGAAATTGAAAGCGTGCTTCCCCAGGAACTGCTGGAAAAAACCGTCGAGGTTTTAAGGGAGATTTTCAAAGACAGCCGCATGGGGATTTTCCAGAATCTCGACAAACTGCACGAAGAAGTCGAAATGCTGCTGAAGGAAGTTGTATCCACTTCGGGCAGGGCTATCAATATTTACTCTCTGGCCAATTACAGCGATTTCCTTTTCTTTCACGCGGTAAACGTGGCGACGCTGATGACCATTCTTTACAGGGACGACCCGGCATGGTCGCTTTTAAAAAAGGATATCGCGCTGGGCGCGCTGCTCCACAACATCGGCATGATGCGCATTCCTGTCTCGATTTTCAACAAGCCCGGCCAGCTTACGCAGCGCGAATTTTCCATGGTAATGGAGCACCCCCGATACTCCTATCAGATGGTCAAGGACAATACCGATGTAAGTCAGGACGTGCTCAAAATGGTCCTGGAGCACCACGAAAGGTTCGACGGAAGCGGCTATCCCCAGCGGCTGACAGGAGATGCAATTCACCCGCTTTCGCTGATGTTGTCCATTTGCGATACTTTCATTGCGCTCACCAGCGAACGGTTGCACCGCAAGAAGCTATCGCCGAACCAAGCCATATCAAATATAATTATTCGAAGTTTCGACATTTTCGGAAGTCAGACCGTCAACCAATTCCTGCGCGTAGTCGGGTTGTATCCCGTGGGAAGCCTGGTGAAGTTGAACGACGGACGGTTCGCCGTCGTTTTCGCGATTTCCGGCGAACATTTGACTCGCCCCATCGTGAAGGTTGTGTACGACCAAAAATTCAATCAAATAGATCCGCCCGAGATGATCGATCTTTCAAAAAGCACGGAATCCTATATATTGTCGCCGATCAACCTTTACGTTTAGTCGTCATTTGGACGAAAACAGGATTACGGCCAGAAGAACAAGAATGATTGCCAGAAGCGCGGTCTGGGCCATAAGCATCGCGGCCACGAATCCCGGTGAGGCAAATGGAAATCCGACTGCTCCCTTGAATGGCTTCCCGGCGTCCGAAAATTCGGTTTCCAGTTGCGCAAGTTCCGCATCCCCGGGAAATCTCAAAAGACCTTTTGAAACGGCGGCTCTCGCGGCTTCAAAATCGCCTAGGGCGATATTTGCTTTTGCAAGCAAGCGATAGGCCTGTTTCAGATCCGGCGCCAATTCAATTGCCTTTTCAAGTTGGGAAATACTCTCCCTGTATTGAGCTTTTCGCGCGCAGGTCAATGCGACGTTGTAGCGTTCCGCCGCGGCGAATAGTTTTTGCTCCGCGCGTTCAAGTTCTTCCGCAAGGCGTACTCTTTCCGCGCCTTCGGGGATTTCCGAAAGCCGCTTTCGGGCGGCTTCGAAGTCTCCGGAGACTATTGCCGTTTTTGCAAGAAGCGCCTTCGCTTCGCCGGCGCATCCGTCCCAAAGCTTGAGCGCGTCGGTGCACAGCCTTTCGACTTCGTTTTTGTCGCCGCGCGCCAGCGCCAGCCTTGCCGCGTCAAGATAGCGGCGCGCATCTTCGATGAGCTTTCGGAAGGAGTTGATGTCCGCGGTGCAGTCCGGGCAGACGGACGCGCCTGCCGCTATTTCGCCCCCGCATACCGGACAACTGGCCAGGTTTTCGCCGTTCATAAGCCGGCTCCGTTACGAATATTCGGAGATGAACCCGGTAACGATTTCAAGGGCGGATTCGACCTTTCCTTCGTCTCCGGAAAGCAGGGATTCCTTCAGCTCTTTGCATGCGGTTTCAAGTTTGGACATCGAGCCTTCGGACATCCGGATGTCGCCGGCCTGCGCGCGCTTGAGTATCTTGATTCCCTTGTCGAGTGCGCCTTCGCCTTCAAAGAAGAGCTTGCTCTTGTCGCGCTGGGACAACATCGAGCCCGTGTACTTGCTCACGTCGCGCTTGGCCATCCGAACGTCTTCCTCGGTCAAGCGGCTCTTGGAACTTTTGATGGTAATGCTCTTCGCCGTTCCGGTGCGGCGGTCCTGCGCGGTTACCTTGACTATGCCGTTGACGTCGTAGTCGAAATTTACCTCGACAAGCGATTCGCCTTTAGGCGCGGGGGTGATGCCGGTCAGGATGAACTCGCCCAAGCTCGTGTTCTCCGCGGCCATGGGGCTTTCGCCCTGAAGCACGTGGATATGCGCTTCGGTCTGGTTGTCCACTGTAGTTACGTAAATTCTTTTGCGATTGCACGGAACGCTTGTATTGCGCGGGATGATTTCGCTGAAGCGGCCGCCTTCGACTTCGATGCCGAGGGTGAACGGTGCCACGTCCACCACCACAAGGTCTTGCAGATGGCCGCGTTTGATGCCCGCCTGGATCGCGGCGCCAGTCGCGACGCATTCCTCCGGATTGATGTCGCGCAGCGGATCTTTGCCCATAACCTGCTTGACCAGGCGCTGGATGGCCGGCATGCGGGTTTGGCCGCCGACAAGAATTACGGCATCAATATCGTCAACCGTCAGCTTTGCGTCCGCCATCGAGCTTTCGATGGGCTGCGTCGTGCGGTTTATAAGGTCGGCCGTAAGCTCTTCCAACTTCGCCCGCGTAAGATTTTCGTTCAGGTGCAGCGGCTCCACTCCGCCCGTATAAAGGAACGGAAGGTTTATGTTCGTTTCAAGCAGACTGGAGAGGTCTATCTTCGCAAGTTCCGCCGCTTCCTTCAACCTCTGCTTGATCGAGCGCTGTTGGGCGAGATCGGGAATCGTGTTGATATCCACCTTTTCTTTTTGCTTGAATTGCTCGATCAGGTACTCTACGATGCGGTAATCGAAGTCGTCGCCGCCCAACGTGTTGATGCCGGCCGTGGCCAGCACCTTGAACGCGCCCTCGAACAGTTTGATTATGGAGACATCGAGAGTGCCGCCTCCGAGGTCGTAGACGAGAATCGTTTTCGCCTCGACTTTGTCGAAACCATACGCCAGCGCGGCGGCCGTAGGCTCGTTTATGATGCGTTCCACTTTGAAGCCGGCTATTTCGCCGGCGTCCTTGGTCGCCTGACGCTGCGCGTCGGTGAAGTATGCGGGAACCGTTATAACCGCTTCCTCCACCTGTGAGCCCAGAAAGGTTTCAGCGTCGAGCTTGAGCTTTTTCAGGATTACCGCGCTGATTTCCTGGGGCGAAAAGTCTTTGTCGCCGATTGTGATCCTGCGCTCGCTCCCCATCAAGCGCTTGATGGAAGCGACCGTACGCTCCGGATTGGCGACGAGCTGGTTTTTGGCCGGCTCGCCAACCAGCAGTTCGCCGGTTTCGGTGAATCCGACTACGGACGGCGTGATGTAACTGCCGCGCTCGTTCGGTATCAGCGTCGGCTCGCCGTTCCAGATGGTCGCGATCAGCGAGTTTGTCGTGCCCAGATCAATGCCTACGATGTTCCCCATGTCACCTGCTCCACAATCGGTTTCCCCGGCGGTCCGGGGGTATTAACTGCCGACGCCTTTGCGGCGAACCACCACCACCTCGGCGCATCTTAACACTTTACCCTTTACAAGAAATCCCCGCAGAAGCACTTTGGCGATGGCGCCCTCCGGCAAGTCGGGACTGTCCACGGTGCCAATTGCTTGATGTATATGCGGATCGAACTTGTCCAACTCTTCTATCGGTTTTACCCCGCGCTTTGCCAGGAGTTCCAGAAGCAGCTTGTGGATGCTTTTAACTCCCACCGCCCAGGATTCGGAGGGCGATTCGCCGCTTGATTCCAAAAACGAAAGCAGCCTGTCAAAGGAGTCTACGACCGCAATCATGTCCAGAATTTCGCGCTTCTGGATTGCTTCCGTTTCGATCCTGTCTTTAAGAGCAAGCGAGGATTCGATACGGTTCAGCTGACCGGCAAAGTCGGGAGCAAGAGACATCCCCTGGCCATCCGAAGGCGCCCGCGACTCCACAAGCCTTGCCAGCGCCGCCAGCTCGGATTTCAGGGATTCGTCCAAGTTCGAAGCGGCATCCTTTATGGCCGGAAGAATTGAAGCAAGCCTGGTTGCAAAAAGCGCCCTAAGGCTGTCCAGCCTCGATTGGATTTCGTTCGATTTGGCTTCGACTTCGGCTCGAAGAGCGACCGACCCTTCGGCCGCGTTTCTGACCTCGGCTGCGAGCCGCTCCTCTTCCTTGCCCAATCGTTCAATGTGCAGTGATAGCCGGGCCAACTCGGCCTTGATCGAGAAGAGCGACTCGCGCGGCTCGCCGGCTTCCCGCCGTTGCCAATCGGTCCCGCCAATCGGGGCAGTATAGTATTGCTCCCTTGTGAAGTCAACGCGATCGACCGCTCGTTTCATCACACGAGATTCCAGTCGGGCAGCTTGAGATTCAGTTTTAGGCGCTCCGTGACTTTGTCCATTACCTCGTTCCAGTCCAGTCCCGACGGCTTGAGGTAGGTGTATCTGGGCAGCGGCGGATTGACCTTTATCTTCAAGGCGCCGAACACGTTGACGTGTTTGCCGCCCCAGACCGTCGTTCTAAGCTCATCCAAGTACAACGGGTTGTAGGCGAAAAGATCGATTTTCTCCTTCTTCGCGGAATCCGTCAGGTTGGCGTAGGCCTCTTCGAGCAGCATGAAATCATCCGCGAAACGCTCCGGATTGAAAATTTTAACAAGCCGGAAGTAAGCGCGTTCGATTTGCGGGATGCTTGCACGCTTGTCCAGATTGAGCAGCCAGTAAAACTTGTTTGCTTTCTGGTAGTAGTCAATCACATCTTCGGTGCGTACCTTGGCGAGGTCGTGCTCCGCCTTGCCTTTCGTTGTGATCAAATCGGTCAGCACGCGCTGGATTTCCGCTATGTAAACGCTGTAAACGGCATTCTGCCTGGGCTTGCGCTCCAGTTCTTTTTTCCACCAGTCGATCATCCGGTTCCAGAACCTGGTGCTGTTGCCAAAATCGTCCATCTGCCAGTACGCGATGGCGAGATTCTGGATGAGCCGCATGTTCTTCGGGTCATATTGAAGCGCCTTTTTCCATTCGCTAATCGCCGTTTTAACCTGGTCGGCCTTGCGCACGAGCTGGTACGCGTTCAACGATAGTGTTTCCGCGTACAACTTCGGCAAGTGCTCGAAATGCGGATCGATGCCGGCCAATGCTTCCCAGGTTTGCATTGCTTCCTTTGCATAGCCGGACTCCAGGAACGCAAGTCCGATTTCAAGGTACTCCTGCATCCGCTTGCTCTTGTCGACATCCGGACGGTCGGCGTTTTTCAATATTTCGCGCCAGAAGTGGACGGCCATTTCGCGATTGCCCAGCTTGGCATTCGCCAGCCCCTGGAACCAAAATATACGCAAGTCATTCTTGTACTCGTCGGTTTTGGCCAGCTTCGAGAGAAGCTCCAGCGCCCGTTTGTACTGGCCGTCGTGGACATAAAGCTGGGCGAATTCGATGGTATCGTCATCGAATTCAATATCCTTAAAAACCTTGGCTCCTTCCCAAACGGGGTCTGACAGGTAACTGGCGAAAAGCAGTGGCAAATCGGCCTTGTTGAATTTCCCCTTCCGCAGCAGGTCGGCGAAAACGCGCCATGCCTTTTCAAGCCTTTTGCTTGAAAAATAGGCATATGCTTGACTTTGTTCCAGCTCTTCGGGCACCTGGTCCCAGGGAACATTCACATAATGCAGTATTGCCTGGTCATAATCGCGCAGCTCGTGACAAGCGAAAGCCAGAAGCGAGCGGGTGTCAATTCTGCGAGGCAGAATCGCCAGCGACGTTTCCAGAAGTTTGCGAGCCCGTTCGAAATCCCTCGCGAAAAACGCCTTTTCGCCCTCAATCAAAAGCAGGTCGGTAATCACGTCGCGGATCAGCCTGTCGCCCATATCCACTTGAACACTCTGGAAAAGCAGGGACGTGGCTTTTTTGATGTCGCCTTCCTTCAGCGCTGTCGCCCCGCAATAAAAAAGAGCGGTCGAATAATACCTGCTTTCCGCCCGGCCCGTGCGGTTCTTGTTGTACGATGCCTCGGTCTGCGCCAGCGCTTCTTCGTATCGTTTCTCTTTGAGATAAAGCATCGAGATTTCGATTTCCGCCCAGCGATGAAAGTTTCGCGCCTCCGGATCGTCCAAAACTTCGCGGTAGCTTGCCCTTGCATTTTGCCATTCGAAGTTTAGTTCCTGCGCCTGGCCGCGCCGCAACTTGATCAGGTAGCCGGGAATGTGAGACGCCATCTCCGCATCTTCGGCGATTCGATTGAAACACTCCGCGGCCGAACGGTGATCTTCGAGTGTCAGGTGGCATACACCGCGCCAATACAGGTTCTGCGCTTCGTCCTTCTTTCCACCGATGCTGAGCTTGCTAAGAATGGACAGCGCGCCTTTCGCGTCTCCGCCGATAATCAGCATCTTGGCGAAGCGGTACTTGGCCGAATCCAGATTGGTCTGCTCGGCCGCGTCCTTGTAGGCAACGGTGGCTTGTTCGTAATTGAACTTTTCCGCGTAAAAGTCGCCTATGCCCACGAGTAGATTCGGTCGGCCGTTTTCACCCAAAAGCTTGACCAGCCTCGCGCGGTCGGCTTCAAAACAACGCACGGCGTATTGAGTAAGTCTCGGGTCTTCTATATTTTCCTTTAATCTGTGTGTCAACAGAGCGAAGCCCACTTCGGGATCGCACGAAAAGCGCTCGAGTTCGAAAACCTGTTCGAAGAGCCTGATTTCTTCGGACGAGTAAGGTTTCCCTTCTTGGTGCTCTTCGACTGCAATTTGGGCGAGTACCCGAATGAGCCTTGCCGGCGGATTCGTCGATGATTTGTACAGGCGCTGATAATGCCGCTTCGCATCCTCGTCGTGCCTGTCCAGATTCATGAAGCAATATCCGAGCGCTTCAGAAAACTGCTGCTCCAGATGCGCGGGATAAGCTCCCTTCAGCGTCATCAGATATTCGAGCGTGGTTTCGTCGAACCGCTTTATCTTTACGTTGTGCTCGGCAAGAATCAACGCGATTTTCTCACGCGTGAAATCGTCGGTAACGATATTGAACGCGCGGCGATAAATATCTATGGCGGCTTGCGTATCCGTGTGGTAGGCGAGGTAAGTAATGGCGAGCATGCGGATGATTTCCGGATTGTCCGGATCGGTGGTAAGCGCTTCCTCGTATATTTTTTTCGCCTGTTCGTCAGCCCTGCCCAGCTGGATATAGTGCTGCGCCAAAAGCTCGTACAGCTTTCGCTGGGGAAGCTCCGGTACCATCGAAAGGTACGTTTCATACACTCGGCAGGCAAAATCCCCCCTGTCATCCCTTCCAAGAAAGTGCTCGGTCAGCGCGCGTATGCTGCGCTTGGAGAGCGCGTGCTGCTTGAACGCGTCCTGAAACAACGGGATGGTGCGCTCTGAAATATCGAGCTCGCTTGCATACTCGTCGGCAAGATACTGCAGCAGCTCTTGGCCGCGGTAGCCGCGTTCGTAAACCTGCTCCGCCAGGTCGCGCCTATTGAAGTAAGACTTTTCCTGGGTCAGGATGAAATCGCTGACGTGTTTGACGCCTTCGGGAGATAGCATTCCCCGTCCGAGCGCGTCAGCGATGAAAGGCCAAGTGGTGGGAGAAATTTCGCCTTTTTCCAAATAGGCGTCGCACAGCAGCCCCAGGGCTTTCGGGACGTCGCGGCCCGCGTCAAGCTGGTCGCGGTAAAACTTGAGCGCGAACTCGCTCTTGTCCTGGTTTTCTATAAGCGATTGAGTAAGAATCCTGACAAGTTCTTCGTTGTCCTTGTTGTGGCGATATGCGTTTTTATAAACGTCCAGCGCTTCGGCGTCGGTTCTGCCCTCGGCAAGGTAACGGATGGAAAGTATGCTTGAGCCGCCCTTCCAAAGAGGATGCTCTTTGACCGCGCGGACGACAATGTCAATGTCTTCATCCGTTGGCGAAGGAAGGTCGGCAACCATTTTCGCCAGCGATAGGTTGGCCCGGCGGTCTTCGGGAGCTATTTCCAGCCGCTTTTCGAGAATCGGACGGTACTTGATGTCCGTGATTTGGTCGTTTCGTATCCAATCGGCGGCTTGGGCGGTCCAGTCTTCTTCGACATAACCGTCGAAAAACTCCAGCAACGTATCCAGAGCTTCAGTTTTGCGGTTGTTCTCCCACCAGAACTTGGCAAGCTCGAATCTTAGGCCGTTGAGAGCCTTGCGATCCTCCTCGCTCAAGTCATTGCCGGATTCGACGAGGGAGTCGGTCACCAGCTTTTCTATGTCCTTGCCCTTGGATGCGGCCGCGCGGACAGCGTCCAGCTTCTTGACCAAAACTCCTTTTTTCAGCTGCGGCATCTACCACACGTCCCGGAAGGGCTATAAACAGCTCATTATAGCAGACAATCAGGACGATTTGCCTCGCTTATGCGCGCGAGACCGCAAAACCGTTCGGAAACCGAAAATGGAAAACAGCCTTTCGGATTTGATTGACCGGCCATTGCTCAAAGGATAGAATTCCGCGGCTAATCGGCCTTGGCCGACATGCAAGAGAGGCAAAGCTTTGATAACAACTTCTGTTCCCGAATACGAAATCGAGCATCTCGTCCATGCGATGGTGCCGATGCGCGACGGCATCCGGCTTTCGACCGATCTGTTCATCCCGAAAGGCAACGCGAATCACTCCGGGCCGTGGCCGGTTTTGCTCACACGCACGCCTTATGGGAACAGCGACGCGCAGCGCGCGGAGCGGCTGCTTTATTTCGCGCGGCGCGGATTCGCGTGCGCGTTCCAGGACTGCCGCGGGCGATACGACAGCGAGGGCGAGTGGGAGCCTTTCAGGAGCGAGCGCAACGACGGAATGGACACGATCGCGTGGCTGGCCGCGCAGGACTTCTGCAACGGCAGCGTAGGCGTAACCGGTGGGAGCTACGAGGGCTACTGCACTTGGGTGGTCGCGTACGACAGGCATCCGGCGCTCAAAGCGATATGCCCGATAGTTCCGCTTCCCGATCCAGTAATCAACGTGCCTTACCAAAACGGAGCGCTGTTTTGGAACATGGTTGTCTGGGCTTTGATGGTGCATGGGCGAGTGAATCAGAACACCGGAGTCGCGAACTGGAAGGATTTGTTCCTGCACCTGCCGCTTCGGACGCTGGACAAGGCGGCGGGGATGGAAAGCGCGACCTGGCAGAACTGGTGCGATCACCCGGCGCTGGACGACTGGTGGAAGGAAGTCTGCTACATGGACAAGCTGGGGCGCGTAGACATCCCCGCGCTGCACATATGCGGCTGGTACGACGACGACGGGATTTCGACGTACATCAACTATCCGAAAATGCGCCGGGAAGCCGCGACCGCGGAGGCGCGCGATGCGCAGATGCTCGTCATCGGGCCGTGGCCGCACAAGGTGAACGTATCCAGCGTAGTGGGGGAGGTGGACTTCGGCGCGGGCGCGGTTATAGACCTGAATGCCATCCGGTTGAAATTCTTTGCAAAGTATCTCGCGGGTGAGGATCATGGACTGGGCGGCGAACCGCGGTGCCGCATCTTCCTGATGGGAGAAAACCGCTGGCACGGATTCGACGACTGGCCGCCTACCGGCGCGGAAACGAAGCGGCTGTATTTATCCAGCGGCGGGAACGCGAATTCGCTGTTCGGGGATGGCAAATTAACCACAGAGGCACAGAGGCAAGGAGATGTAGACGCCGCGGATTGCGATTTATTCACTTACGATCCCGCGAATCCCGTCCCGTACGTGACCGATCCCGTCGCGCTTCAACTCGGCGAGGCGACCGACCAGCAATCCATCGAGCGCAGGCCGGAC
Organism: bacterium; assembly: GCA_039961635.1. Lineage (NCBI taxonomy): Bacteria > bacterium. The sequence continues at coordinate 24,261 of JABRWB010000060.1, read as the reverse complement.
GTGCTTGTGTACACGACCGCGCCACTCGAAGAAGACGTTGTGATTTGCGGGCGTGTGTTCGCGGAGCTTTACATCTCGACGGACGTTCCGGCGACGGACTTCACCGCGAAGCTGGTGGACGTGTGGCCGAACGGCCGCGCGATCCAGCTTTGCGATGGCATACAGCGGGCGGAATTCCGCAACTCGCTCGAATCTCCCGAGTGGCTGGAGCCGGGCAAGGTGTACAAAGTCGTCGTGGACATGTGGGCGACTGGGATAAGGTTTTTGCGCGGGCATTCGATTAGGCTCGAAGTGTCGTCCAGCGCGGTGCCCAAGTTCTGCCGCCACCTGAACACGAAGGAGCCGCAGGCGGACGCGACGGATTGGCAAGTCGCGCATCAAGTTGTGTGGCACACGAGCGAGTACCCGAGCGCGGTGGTGGTGGAGGTGGTGAAACCGGACGTGGCCGATTAAGAAATCGATTTCAAGAGAGCAGCTATTTCGATTGACTTTTCCAAACAAAACTCATCTTTCTTACCGGCCTCGCTGTAATCGTCGTGATAGTCCGCCTTGATTCTTTCGCGCTTACGCAGCTTCAGCCAGTGTGCGATTTCCTGCCATTTCGGGTTGGCATTCCGTCCAAAATGGGAGATAACCGCATCGTGTGAGCTTGCGCCATGCGGATTCTGAATGTCGTGTTCAAACAACATTTTATTTCTTGAAAGACAAAACGCGGAATAATAAGGCCGGCTGATGCAGGTGCGATTCACGGCCTCAATCGGTACGCCTTTAACGCCCTCTGAATTGAGTTTGACTGCAAGCGAATAGTAATTACTCCAATCGAATTTCATTCGAACTCGAACGTAACGCAGAGCTTGCCTTTGGATGCTGCAAAAACGGGAAGCCAGAAGTTTCTGAAAAACGAATCCAGCGCGGCCGACGCCTTTTGTGGAGATAGGCGGGTGCCAATAAGAAGAAAGACTTCCTCTACGCCCGGCTCGTCGGGGTCCGAAACCACTTCCAGTGCCAGTTTCGAGTTTGGAAACTCGCTCGATGCCGCCCTAACGCCGTCAAGCAGCAGCGCATGATACCTGGAGCCATTCGGAACCAAGCGCGCAATTTCCTCCGGATTGCGGAGTTCGCAAAGCCGGTCGAGAGGTACCGATTCGATTGTCCGGCGAGTGGCCATGGTGAATAGATTATACCCTCCAACCCGAGCTTCACAAAGCTGGAAAACGGGTGCGCCCGGCGGATGCCGGAATTATAATGGTATTGATGCACCTCACCGATACCGAACGCGTTCTCCTCTCCGGCTCTTCCGGCCCCGTCCTCGCGGAGGCGATGGACTATCTCGTCCAGTTCGGCGAAGCGTTCGACGCGCCGCGGCTTGCCGATATTTCGTACTGTCACTATCCCGCAGAGATGGCGATCTACGAGGGCAGCGTAGAGGATCTGGTCGATTACGCGGCTAAATGCAGAGCGAATGGCGTCGATGCAATCGGCGCGATGGGCGCTTCGCGTTTTGGGGATGAAAACGCGGGCGCGCGCGTCCGCGTTCCGACGACCACTTCCACGCTCTGCTGCGATCTCGAACGCCCCGATTGCACCGGCTGCCCCGCGGCGCTAGCGCGCTCGCAGGCGCGCGTCGAGACCGCGCACCGCGCGCTTGGCATCCTCGAAACCTACACCTGCACGCCGCAGCTTTTGGGATTCGTCCCGCCGTTCGGAAGCGTAATCGCGAGCGTCGAATCGTCCGCGATCATCTATTTCAACAGCGTTCTGGGCGCGCGCACTAACCGCGGCGGGCTTTTCACGCGCTACTCCGCGATGACCGGCAAGTATCCGCTGATGGGATATCTGCTTTCCGAGAACCGCCGCGGGACGCATCACTTTCACGTGGACATCCCGCCGGAAAAGCTTTCGACATACGACGCGTGGTGCGCGCTAGGGTTCCACATCGGAAGCATCGTGGGCAGCGAAGTGCCGGTGATCACGGGCGTTCGCACCGCTCGCCAGGATTTCCTAATCGGCTTCGGCGCGGCGCTTGCGACCAGCGGCAGCGTCACGCTGTTTCACATGGTCGGCGTCACGCCCGAAGCGCGGACGACAGAAGAAGCGTTTCAGGGCAAACCGCCCGCGGAAACAATCGAAGTTACAGAGCGCGATCTTAACGTTGTCCGCGACAGGTTGACGACAATTCTCTCCGGCGCGCCGATTGATTTCGTCACGCTCGGCTGCCCGCATTACAACCTTGCGCAAATAAAACATGTCGCACAGCGGCTGCGCGGCAGGCGCGTCGCGGACGGCGTGCGGTTCTGGATTTGCACCAACCGGATGACGCGCAAACAGGCGGAATATTCAGGGTACGCCTCTGCGATTGAAGCCGCGGGCGCGGTGCTCGTCGCGGATACCTGCCCGGTCGAGAGCCACATGCGCCAGTCCACCTGCCGCGAGTACGGCCTGCCTGTGCCGAACGTCGCCGCGATGGTGACCGACAGCGCAAAGATGGCGCGCTACGTCGGCGATTTGATCGGGTGCAAAACCGCGCTGGCGGCGACCGACGCCTGCATCGAGGCGGCGGTGGCGGGGAGGCGTCAATAGTGAATGTGAAAATCGAGTCTTCCGGCAAATCCTATTCCGCCCGCCGCGTCGTGCGCGGCAGCGCATCCGCGCCCGCGGTCGTTTGTCCAGGCAGCTTTTCTTTTCTCGGAGACGTGGACATGGACACGGGCGAGATAATCGCCGCGGGCAATCCCGCTCGCGGCCAAACTATCGCCGGAAAAGTGCTGATTTACACCGAGACGAAAGGCAGCTCCGGCGGATGCGTCGTGCTTCAAGCGCTCGCGAAAAAGGGTAAAGCCCCCGCCGCTCTGATTACTATTAAGCCCGCGGATTACAATCTCGCGGAAGGGGCGATTCTCGCGCGCATCCCGTTCGTTTGCGAGCCGGACGGGGATTTGACCGCCGAGCTTGCGACGGGCGACATTGTGAGCATTTCGGACGACTAGCCCTTTGCTTGCGCGCCAACCGGCCGGATTCCGCCCGCGGCCCCGTGCGCTACAATAATCGCCGTTCGAAAATGCGCGGATTCCCAATGCAAGAGGGCGACTCCGGATTTCCCCGCAGGGGAGGGGGGGCGCAGGTTGTGCCGGCGTGGCTGCTCGCGACCGCGGGCATTCTCGTAGCTGCGAGCGCGGTAATCGTGATCCTCACTCTCGCGATGATTTCATCGTACGGCCCGTCGTTCGGCAGCGCGAATTTCAATCCGTTCAGCCCTTCGGGAATGATGTCCGGCTTCACAGCGCTTCCCGCGCACAAGTCGTCCGATTTCAAGCGCGTTATCCATTTCCCCGAAGTGGAGCTTCTCCGGAAATGGACGGACTCCGCGGGGCGCGACTGCCTGGCGGCGCGGGCGCGCAATTTATATGACTATTCGACAGCGGCTATGGGCGAAGAAAAAATACTCGTTTTCGATTCCGCGTTTGCCGAAATCGCGAGATTAACGCATGGCGACGAAAACTCTTACGCAATAACGTCTCTGGAAGTTGCGGATGTGAACGGCGATGGCTCGCCGGAAGCGTTCGCGGGAGTTTCCGGCGCTTCGGGGGGAAAGATAATCGCCTACAATCTTGCCGGAACCAAGCTGTTCGAAGTGACTTCCAATTACGACGAAATCCGCGGCTTCGTGCTGGTGGATTCGCCCACACAAAGTGGAGGGTATTCGATAGTCTTCTGCGATGACAGCGATTTGCAGAATCCGTATCGCGCATTCTCCGCGAAAGACGGGACGCGGATTCCTGACGACGAGAGTGCGTTTCTTTATGCAGTTGGAAGCAACGGATTCGGGCTGTACGCGCGACCCGAGGCGGACTGGAACGGAGACGGTTTGGACGACTTGCTTTTCGCAAAATACGATCAATCATCGGGCAAGGAAAGCGTCGTCCCGCTGGTTGACGGAATTTTTGAACCGGCCGTTGCAGTTTCGGGGGGACTCGACCTTTATCCTCCGCTTTCTTATTTCAAGTATTCCTGCGGCGGAACCGAGCGCATTCTGTACGCCCGGAACGAGCCGATAATTAAATCCGGCAGCTACAGCAACTGGAGCATCGGCGGCTCGGCGTACGAGGGCAACCAAATCGAATGGCAAACGCTGGACGGCGCGAAAAGCGGCGGCAAAACGTACAAAAGCAGCGCCGCTTCGCATGGCGATGACACGGTCGAGCTCGCGGATCTCACCGGCGACGGAATGCCGGAGATTTGCGCGATCACCGGCGGCGTTTCGCTTGTGGTTCTCGATCTCGCCGGAAACGAGCTTCTAAAAAAGAACTACTTCGGCAGGGGAGCGGATTACGAATATATGGACGACCTGATATCCGGCGATTTCGACGGCGACGGATTCGCGGATCTGGCATTTATTTATCACAACGGGATATTTGTGCCGAATCTCGATTCGCTTCGCGGCGATTCGAAAGACGCAAAATAAACGCGAAATTTAATTCTCCAGCGCTTCGCGCACTTTAGATAACAGCGTGGCGATGGTGAACGGCTTTTGAAAGGAAGTGCGGGCCTTCCCGTTTTCCCGCGATATCCAGCGCATCATCCGGAACGACCGCATCCTTGAACTTAACCGCCGCCGTTTTTGCGATCTGCGCTGCGCGCCAGAGATCGTGCGCGCCAATGTTACGATGAGTTGAAAGAATTATCGGATAAATATGAATGGGATTCCGCGTCCGGAGATCTTGCAATAAAGCAAGGAATTTAAAGCAGATCAAACTGGAATTGGCAGGCGTTTCGCAGGTGTGTTAATATTAAATCCGCGGCGGGTTTCCCGGCCGCAAGGGGGTGAATTGCATGAGCGCATTGATTTCGCGGCTCGCACTTACTGCCGCCGTGCTCGTTGCATTTGGCTGTTCCTCGAACGCGGGTTCCAAGGCAACAGCTTCGGATATTCCGCGGGAATTCCTTGGATGCGCGCCGCCTTCAGGCGTCGACCCCGCGCTTTTCCAATCGCTCAAGCAAAAGCTTGCGGACGAGCTTGCCGCGCTCGGGCCGCGCGCGCGACGCGTGTCCGCGCCGCCGACCCAGCAGGCGGGCACAGTTACCGATCTAAGCTACAATCCCGGCGCGAACGAGCTTTCGTGGACTTACCGAAACGGCGGGGACTACGATATGAACGGGGAAGTCGGCGTCGCGGACATCACGCCAATCGCGCTCAATTTCCAGGCCGATTCGAACGACGGCGCGGGCGACGACGCGCTCGAATCCTGGATTGACGGCGACGGAAGCGGCGAGGTCGGAGTGTCCGATATCACTCCAATCGCGCTCAACTTCCTGGGCGTCGTGGATCACTACGACATCCTGACGTCGGACTCCGCGTCCGGGCCGTTTACAGAAATCGCAACGGTGCCGTTCTCGTCCCACCTAGCCGGAACGGTGCCGCCGCAATTTTCTGTTGTGCTTCCCGGCGGCGCGCAGGATTACGTCGCGGTGCGGCCGGGAGATGCGGAAAACGCGGAAGGCCCGGCCAGCGTTGCGGTGAATGTGACCGGTGCCGTAATTCCCCCGGAAATTATCTCAATCGATCCTCTGGCGGTCGATGCTTCAAGCGCGCAGGTTTTCAGCGCGGAAATCACCGGAACCGCGCCGTTCGCGTACAGCTGGACTTTCGGCGGCGCCTGCGATCCCCCGACGTCCACCGAGGCCGAGCCGCACGTTACGATTACCGGATTCACCGGGTCTTACAACGCGAGCTTGTTTGTTTCCAACGCAGCGGGAAGCGACACCTTCCCGTTCGTGATACAGGTCGTCCCGCTTCACGGGGAACAGCTTACCAAGCTGTTCTTCCTCCATCATTCGACGGGATCGGGATTCGTTTTTGAAGGAAATATGCGCGGCAGAATCGCCGAATACAACGCGGAACACGGAACGAGCTATACGTTCTGTGATCACGGATACAACGGCGAATACTTTGACGAAAACGGAGACTGGCAGGACATCAGTTACGAAATACCGGGCGACAACACGGACCCCGACGGACTGCATTACCTCTGGACGTCGCAGAACGCGGACGCGGTTTTCTCCCGCAACATGATTCTCGACAATCACGAAGTCATCGCGTTCAAAAGCTGCTTCCCAGCCGCGGGCATAGAAAGCGAAGCGCAGCTGGAGCAATACAAGACATGGTATCTGGAAATGCGGGATTTCTTCGACACGCGGAGGGACAAGCTATTCATCGTTATGGGATTCCCGCCGCTGCACCGGCTTTCGACGGATTCCGCGCAGGCCGCGCGCGCCCGCGCTTTCGCGAACTGGCTGTCCTCCGGCGAGTATCTTGGCTCCGCGCATCCGAACCTTCTCTGCTTCAACGTGTTCGATCAGCTTGCGGAGCCTGACGGTCCAAGCCCGACCGCGAACATGCTCCGCTCGGAGTACGAAATAAGCCCGACGGACGGCGATTCGCATCCGAACACATGGGCAAACCAAAACGTTGGCGCGGCGCTGGCCAACTTCATGTGCGGATGGGCGGAAATTTACCAGCCGCCGGGATAGCGTCTCCAAGGCCGCTTTACTTTCTGCTCGTAACGAAGATTCCGAACGCCAGCACGGCGAAAACGATGTTCTGCATCCACGCGGCAAGCCACGGCGCTATCGCCCCGTTGTATCCGACGGTCTTGAATATGAAATAAAGCACGTAATAGAACATCATCAGAAGCAACGCGAAGATGATTCCGAGAAACCGCTCGTCGCGCGGCGCGCGCAGCGACAGAGGCATCGCCACAAGTGCGAACGCGATAGGCGCGAACGGCGCGCTGAACTTAAGCCAGTAGTCGGTCTGGTCGCGGTCGGTGTTGGTTCCGAGTTCCTTCTTGATTTCCTGCTGCATCTTGAGTTCGACTTTCGTCAGTTGCTCCGGAGTGCGTATTGTGGACACTATCCTGTGCAGCTCCAGACCTAAGTCCAGTCGCGCGGTGGGCGGGCGTTCCATCGCCATAAGCTGGCCTTCCGGATCGAGGATGTATTTTTTGGGTTGGCTTAGCGTGATGTTCTTTCCTTCTATGCGTCCGATGTTTGCAACCCAAATTATCCCCGCGTATTCCCCTTCTTCGAGTCCCATCCCGTCTATGATCACGTCCAGCGCCTGTCCGGTCGCCTTGTCAAGAGTGCGCGCGGTGAAGTACCTTCCGTCGGGCAAACGGACTATCGTCGGCTCCTTTTTCTGAATTTCATCTTCTTCGCGCAACGCGGGATACATTTCCTTGATTTTCTCCTGCTCCCGGAACGCGGGCGCGGTAAGGCTGTCGCTGACGTAGTACATTATTCCCGCGTTTATCGCGGCGAGCGTGAATATCGGGAAAATCATCCTATAAAGGCTAATCCCGTTAGTGAAGAGCGCGGTCAGCTCGTTGTCTTTCGCCATCCGCCCCATTGAAAGCAGCACGCCGACGAGCGTCGCCACGGGCAGCGCCATCGTTATGTGCCAGGGAATGTTGTAGTAAACCAGGCGAAGAACGGCCGCGGTCGGTATTTTTGGGTTAAGCAGGTTTTCGCCTTCCAGGACTATCTGATTGACAATCAGGAACGCCAGGAACAGCGAGAATCCCAAAAACCACCAGGTGAACGCTTCGGAAAAAACGTAAAGGTCGGCGAGTTTTCCAAAGTGCGCCGGGAACTTTTTCCTCTTTGCTTCGGGCAGAACGCGGGCGGCTGCCTTGCGCCTTCGCTCCACTCCGGCCATCTCGCCGCGGATTATCGCTTCTTCGATCCTGGCTTCTTCTTCGCTCGGCTGCGTGGATTCCGCCGAGCCTGAACCGGGCCTGGCTTCGCCATCGCGCGGCGTGGCTTCGGAGAGTTCCTCCGTCCGTTCGATATGCCCAGGATCGTTTTTTGGTTCGTTGTTCATCGCCGCGTCTTGAACCAGCATTTTAAGGCCGAATCAAACGACGTTGCAACCGCCGCGAATGTTTGGTAACCTTTGCTTGACGGCCGGGCCGTCGGTGACCGTCGTGAATATCGAATCGAAACATTTCGAGTTGCCTGGGGCTTTCTCCGGCGTCATTCCGATATTTCCGCTCGGCGGAACCGTGTTTTTCCCCAAGACCCTGCTTCCCCTGCGGATTTTCGAGCCGCGCTACAAGCTCATGCTAAGGGATTCGCTGCTGGGTGAAAAGCTAATCGGCATTGTGTATTCGTCGCGCACCGAATCGGGCCAAGTCAATGTGCACAAGGTGGGAACGATCGGCCGCATCGCATTTTTGGAAACGGTGGATACCGGCGATTCCAACGTTATTTTGGCCGGAGTTGAACGCTTTTTCATGTTCGAGAGCCCTGTGCTGGGAGATTACTTGACCTCGAAGGTGAATCTTTACCCGGAAGCGCTGCCTTCCCCGGAAGACCCGGTAATCCACGCGCAGCTCTCGCGGCTGGTCGAGATGATTTCCAAAAGCGGCGTGTTCGACATAGGCGAATACCACATCCCGCATTCCGGAGGCGCGCTGCTGTTTCAGTACCACAGTTTGATCAACGCTTTCTGCTCGGTCGCGACGGCGTCATTGGACACCAAGCAGCGTTGGCTGGAACTGGATTCGGTCGTGGAAAGGTACAGGCGCGTCGTGCCGGTGCTGCAAGACATTGTGGTTTACACGCGCTTGCTTGAAAAGCTGGGCCATCTCGCGCCTTCCAGGGACAAGCTTATGCTCAACTGAGTTATTTCAAGCCCTGCCGGCGCAATCCGATAATCTAGATGTCCCCAAAACATTCCAGGAGAGCCGATTGCTGGAAAAAGTTGTGTTGGAAGATGTCCTTTGCCCCGACTGCCGGTACAAAATCAAAATGCCGGCCGGCTGGGTCGTGCGCGACGATCCGGATAAAACGCCCGGAGCGCTTCAAAATAGAATCTGGTCGTCGCCGGCCGATTTCGGCGCGCTTGTCAGCTTTGTGCTCACCGTTTATCCAGCGAATGAAAAACCGCAGGAAGGGATATTCAATGACCACCTGGCTGCATACGAGCGGGACGAAGACGTTGACGTGCTCGATTACGGCCATGCGCTCGAACTCGAATCCAAGCCGCATTTCATACGCGTGCTTTACCGGCAATCCGCGCTGACCGCTGAAGGAGCGATTTACTTTTACGCAATCGAGGGACAATGCTTCATTCTTCAGTGCCTGGGTCCCCCCGGCTCTTGGGAAGGCGTGCGCCCGCTATTTGAAAGGGTTGCGGGCAGCTTCGAGTATTTCGATAGGCGCGGATTTGCAGTGCCGCCGCGTCCTTCCGAGGGAACGATTGACGCTTACGGCGGGTTTATAGGAGCGACGTTTCCAATACGCGCCGGCGGACGGGAAATCCCCGCGATCGCGTTCATCCATCCAGGGCACGGAATTGGAGTTGCTGTCCCGAGGGATTCGGTCTGGGGTTTTGACGAATCGAAAGAGCCATGGTCGGTGCTTGTCGAATTGCCGGGCGAAATCGAAGGAAGGCACGCGGTGCTGAATATACAGGTTCTTCCCGGCTCTGCCGCGACGTCCTCTTTGATGATGGACGAAATTGAACGGTTGATAGCGCGGGCGCGTGGCGGGACTCGGGTGGCGCGTGCGTCGCTATTGGCTCCTTACGGCGCAGTTGAGCGGCTGGAGATGGCGCACATCCAAAACGGCGTGCAAATCAAAAGCAAGACATACATTCACTCGCGCCCTGACAGGTCGGTGTTTTTCGAGTTTTTGATTCCTGCAGGCTTGCCGGAGGAAACCGAAGAAGTGATTGACGTAATCGCCGACAATCTGCAGGTATACGACCTTGGTGCATCGGCTTCCGCCGCGGGCGGAGCGGAAGGCTAACCGACCGGAGCTCCTTTTGCATCCAGAAACAGAACGCGCGCGCATTCCGCTGTGATGCCGCCAAGTTCGGCTACCTTGTCCGCTACTCTCACGAAAGGCAGCGACTCGGACGCGGACGATTTGGCCCGAAGGAAAACGGAAAGTGCTTCCTGCGATTCGGAAACATGCAGCGATTCAGCGTACGGCCGGACATCTTTGAAAGCACGCGACGCTCCGGCTTCGACGATCCAGGACCGACCGCATAAAAATTCCGCTGCCAGCGCGCGCGAATGTTGGTTTTCGAATTCGAATTTCGCGAAAACCAGCGAGGAGCTGACGATTTTCGATAAGGTGCCTTCGCCGTTTTCAAGCAGACGCAAGCCAATCGGGGTGATATGGGGCGCGCGCCTTTCCGCCATTCTTGTCCAAATCCCTCCAAGCGAAACCGCGTCCTTCTCCAAATTCCTCGGTTCGATATTTTGGACGGTTTCCATCCACCAATTCGGCGCGCCCGCCTCCATCCAATCGCGCGCGCGTTCCATTACCCCGTTTTCCTCCGCAATTTCCCCCGAAAACAGGAACCGGAGCGATTGAGGATCGAAACTCCCGTTTTTCGCGCCCGGAAATTCCTGATCGAATTTGACATCCGGCGTTGGGTCTGTTGAAACAAGCGAAATATCGGCAATTTCCCGGTAACCAGACATTCCAACCGGTTTGGCCGGCCCGAAGGAAATCTTTGGACGCGGGTTGAAACCTTGCGAATACTCCAAAGCCAATCCGGCGCGGCGGATCCACCTTTCGATTTCCGCGGCGACGTTGAGGTGCGACGCCCATCTGTACGGACCGATTGCGGAATAGACAAGGCGGGCGATCATTGCCGGTGCTATTATATGCCGCCCAAGGAGCCCAGGGCCGGACGCGCCGGAGCCCCGAGGCATTTTTTTCACGCCGCGGCGTGGCGAGGAAACCGCGTGTCCGAAAGATTTTCAAAAGACGTGCTGATCAGGTTGTCAATACTCGCCTTCACCATGTTCATGGTGATGGTGGGTTTCTCCATCCTTTTTCCAATCCTTCCGCTTTTCATCACGCAGGAGCTTCACGGGACGGCGCGCGATCTCGGTTTCATCTTCTCCCTTTACAGCATCGTGCATTTTTTCTGCGCGCCGTTCTGGGGGATTTGGAGCGACAAGCACGGACGCAAACCGGCGATCATGATCGGCATCGCCGGGATCATGCTCACGTTCATTCTGATCGCGCTTTCACAGAACATCTGGCACCTTTATATCGCGCGCGTGATAGGGGGCTTTTTGACTTCGGCCGCGCTTCCCGCGGTGTTCGCATACGCGGCTGACCTTACGAACTCGAAGCAGCGCGGCCCCGCGATTGGGATGATAGGGGGAAGCATGGGGCTGGGCATCGTCTTCGGCCCGGCGCTGGGAGGATTTCTATCTGGCTATACGATGGTATTTCCCTTGGGGAATATCTTCGTTTCGCATCTGCGGTTTCCGTTTTTGGTCGCAGCTGTGCTCGGGCTTTTAAACCTCTTTTTGGCGTTGGCATTTTTGAAGGAGGACAAAAGCAAGATATCCGAATCGCCGGCGCGCCTCGGGCCGCTTGAACGCGTCGCCGCCGCATTCGGCAGCCATTTAAGACACTATTTCATCTTCGCGCTTCTCGTGAGCGTCAGCTTCGCCTGCCTCACCTCCACATACACCTTGTTCGCATTCGAGGAATTCGGACTCGACGCCCGCCACGTCGGATATGTATTCGCTCTGTTCGGATTCGCCGGAGCGTTCGTACAGGGCGTTGTAACGGGCAAAATGATCAACAGGTTCGGCGAGCCTTTCGTGATAAAGCTCGGCGTGCCGCTGCTTGCCCTGTCTTACCTGCTTCTTACTTTCTCGCCCAATCCATTCTGGTTCGGCGTTTTTTCGGCGTTCGTCGGCGCATCGCAGGGGCTTTTGTTTCCGAGCCTGACCGCCGCGATAAGCAAAGGAACCACCGTCGGGCAGGGCGGGGCGTTGGGTCTTTACGATTCGATGGAAGCTATGGGCAGGATTCTCGGCCCCATTGCAGGCGGGGTGCTTTTCGAGCTTGCACCGGCGCGAGGCAGCCATCACTGGCCTTATTACTTTGCTGCGGGATTGCTGTTTATAAGCATCATCATAGGGCACACCGGCATTAAAGAGGCGGAGCATAAGGAATGGCTGGAGGAACTCGCCGAAACGGTGGAACGCGGCGGCGGTGACCGGGCCTAGGAAAATTCCGTTCGTTCAAATGAACGTCCTAAGTCCGTCCAGGATTTCCCAGGTGAAATCGGAGTCAAGCCCTTTCGCCGAAAAAACGGCCATGTCCAGCGCGGTTTGAATGACGTGTCCCCGGGGAGGATTCAAAAGGGAATAACTCCCGAAGGTCATCCTTGCAACATCCAAATCGCCGCTGATTGCTTCGGCCAGCATCTTGTTTTCCAGTGCATAAAGGTCGTTGGGGGTTGCTTTCAGCTGTTTGTCCGCATATACAAGGGCATCTTTCGGCTTGCCTATGTTCAGCGAATACCATGCGGCATCACGCGCGCTTTGGTCCATCAAACCGCTGTCAGCCAGCGCGGTAAGCGCGCCCTCGTAATCGTGCAAAGCCGAGAGCGCCTTAAGAAGCGCCGACACCGCAGTGGAGGACCTGTATTCCGCTCTGTTCAATTCGGCCTTCGCATTGTCCCTCGCAGAAGTCCAACCGCTGATCTTTTCATCCAGCGTTTGAGCGAAACCGCTTTCGGGGCCTTCCAGCGCGGCGCCTTGGGCCAGGAAAAAATGCTCGTACTCGGCGAAAGCCGACATTTCCCCGAGTTTGTCCGAAAGCGCGGATATCGCTTCAAGGTTGTTTTTATCCGCCAGGAACGACCGCAATGAGTAGTAAATGCCCTGCATATCCGCTCCGATTGAAAAATACACCTTTGCCCTATCGAGGTTGGAAGCGGAATCGCGTTGCGCGCCCTGCCAATTGTCAATAACCTGCGCCTTGTCCTGCGGAAGGACGCATACCTCCCACACTTGGCGCGCGATTTCGCCGGCGGCGTCCGAAACCCGCAGTTTTGGATGAAAAATCCCCGGTCTTGCGTATGTGTAAGTCGCGCGGCCGCCCGAGCCGGTTTTTGTTTGGAGTTTGCCCTCCTCGAATTCCCACTGGAAAGTCAGATTTCCAATTTCGGAAGAGTGTTCCGGGCCGATTGGATGTAGCTTGACCGTGAGCGGGGCAAATCCTTCGATTTGGGCGAGATATTCATCTGACGAGATCATTGCCGGCCTGGGCTTTATCGGTGCAGGCGTGCCGGTGATGCCTTTACGCGGGGTTTCTTCTTCGACATTTTCCGCCCTTCTGTTCAATGCGAGAAAGAAAAGCGCGAAAAGCCCCGCGGCGATGGCGACGGAGACAACGAAAACCCATGGATAAGTTCCGGGCGGTTGCACCCCTGCCACCAAGGGAGCGCCGCAGCCATCGCAGAACCTCGCGTCGCTTAAGTTGTCGTGTCCGCAGGAGCCGCACCTCACTGATGATCCACCCCCTCTGTCGCGTATAAACGGTTCGCCGCTTGTTTTCCCGCTTCGGCGATAAGTTCGGTAAGCCCCAGCCAAATGACGCCGGCGGCCTCGTCCACAATCTCGTCGCGCGGCGCGCGCGCCAGCCTGTCCATCTCGGACGCGATTTTGAGTGCCGGCTCGATTGGGAGCGAGGAGTCGTCCGAGCCGGTATTCCTGCGCAAGTTCCCGGAGCGGGACGAAAAGGCGTGCGACAAATTCAGCAACAGGATCGCGGTTGCGTTGGCCTGCATCGCGCGCGGGCTGGGCTCGCCCAGAAAGTACAAAGAATTGCCGATCACCAGATGTTCCCCGAACAGGCGGAACGATACGAACGCCTTCAATACGCCCGTGTGCACCGGATAGGTAACTTGAATGTATTTGTGAACTTCCTTCTCGCCGGTACGTATGTTAAGCTTGCCCGGCACGGGAATTTTGGCGAGGGACACCTCGATTTTTTCTATTCCTGACAGCTTTTCCCTTATCCGGTTGCGAAACGCCCCGCGGTCTTCCGACGCTTTCGTTTCCCGTTTGTCCGCGGGGACATGCGCGTACGCGTTTTGGATAATAAACTGGCCGCGCTTCAGCGGCTCGCCCAAAAAGAATACTCCCTCGCTGCCGAGCGTGCGTTCCAGGGCGGCTCGCGCAAGAATTGCAAGAATCGCCGGAATGTGAAAAAAGGACGCGAGTACCGCGACGGCGAAAAGGACGACCGCCGGCCACATAGCCGCCCGTGCCAAATCGGATGCGCCGGTTTTTTCGGCATGCCCCATGAGCGTAGCCAAAATTGCAATCACCGCGCCCGCGACGCCGAGGAACGCAACCCTGCTGACGCCCCGGCGGTATTGCATCGGATCCTCCACAAATCCGGGAAAGCCGGGATCGTCAAATACGTACCTCACAACGAATCCATAAGCCGCGGCCAACGTTAGCCAAATTGTGATTGGCATAAGCACCGAAAGCACGGCGCCGATACTTTCGGTTTCGGCGGCTGCGGACCGCGCCCAAAACGGCATTGTGGCCCAGCCAAGCGCGGCCATGGCAGCTTGAGCCCAGCCCATATGGATGTTTCGTTGAAGAAGCAAATGCCCCAGCGGCCCCAAAGCGTCAAGTACCGGCGGCACCCAGGCAAGATATAACGCCGAAACCGCCAATACAACAATCGGAACAAGTGGAAGATAAATGTATGCGCTTGGAATTATGGGAGTGTAAAGAAGAGCGACGAGCACGAAACTTCCTATTAGAGCCAACGCCGCGATACCCGCAATCCCGCCCAGGCGCATCGTTGCCGGAAAGACCGTTGCGGACGGCTTTCTGTGCCTTGCGCGGGGCTTGCCCGGCATGCTCATATCCGCGCCGCAGCGGCGGCAGTACCGGCTATCTGTCCGGTTCGGATAACCGCAGCTGGGACATTTCGTCGCTAGGGGCCGTTCGCGCGAATTTTGCCGGGATTCCATAAGGCGCAAATATTGTAACCTAACGCAGCATCGTTAACAATCGGGGTGTGTGCCGCGTTTATAATCTCGCCGTGCGTATTCTTCAGTTCACAGGTAGTTTCGGCGACGGCAAATGCGGGGTCGGAGACTATTCCTTTCATCTCGCCCGGGCCATCGCGCGCATCGGCAAAAACGAAGTGTTCACAATCACCGCGACTGATTCCGCCGAGGTCGCGCGGCGCCATTCACTTTCGGCGGACTCGGAATGTGCCGATTTCGCGGATTTAGGCGACGGCCTTTTCGTAGCAGGCGGCCGCGGATTCGGGTTTGGATTGCGCTCCAAGCTCGCTGAGCTGGGAGCGAAATCCAATCCGGACGTGGTGCTCGTGCAGTATCCCAGCAAAGGGTACGGCTGGTCGCTTGGCATTCCGTTTTTTGACGGGATAATCCGTAGTTTGTCGGCTCGAATCGGCAGGAAGCCTCCCGTTTTCGCGGTCTTGCACGAATACCGCGATGCCCATCCGGCGCGCAAGGCGGCGGTGAGGAGGCTAGCTCGCGCCGCGAGCGTTTTGATTTCGCCGTGCCGCGAAGAGGCCGAGGCGATTGCAGGAGCAACGGGCAAATATCCAAGAATAATTCCGGCGGGAGATGTTTTTTCGGAGGAGATCGACGGCGAAAGTTATTCGCGGTTGAAGGCGGCGGTCGAATCGGCTGCCGGGAATAAAGCGAAGCTCGCCGCATTGCTCGAATCGGAAACGGCGGAAATGAAACAGGTGCTGCCTGCCCAAGCGCGCGAAAGGGAAGCGCTCCTGGAAGTTTTGGAATGGCCCCAGCGCAACCGTTTTGCGATGTTTACATACGGACGGATTGTTCCCTCGAAGGATCCATACGTTCTTCTTGCGGCGCTGGACTTGGTGAAAAGGGAAATTCCCGAAGTTAAGCTGGTGATTGCAACCTCAACCGGATCGGGTCGGCATCAGCGAATTTTCGAATGGCACGTCGAAAAATTGGGGCTCGGCAGGCAGGTTCTGTTCGCGGGTTCGCACAGTGCTGCAGCTTTGAAGTTTATCGCCGAAAAATGCGCGCTGCAGGTTTACACGTTCCGCGATGGATTCACAACAAAAAGAAGTTCACTCATCAGCGCGCTGTCGTTCGATACGCCGATACTTTCACAGCACTGGACGGGTACTCCACCGCCGCCATTCGAGTACGCGACGCCGGGCGACTATAGGGAACTGGCGGCCAAAATGATCGGCATTCTGGGCATGGGAGAAGGCGAAAGACGCGGCTACGAAAACAGACAGCGGGATATACAGGCAGGCTTCAGAAGGCAATTCGATTTCAAAAGGATCGGCGAGCTGTTCATTGACGAGTTCGCAGCATCACTGGACGGATGAAGATCCGTCGGTCAAATTTGCCGGTTTCGAACGCCAAAAATCCGCGAAGACGCGATCGAGAAACAGGATTGAGGCAAAAATCAGATTGAATTAACGGCTATATTTAAACAAGAATTTCGGAATGCCTATCTTTTGTTTTGCCCAGATTATAAAAGAACAAATCCTACAAAGCTCAAATTTCAACCTTCACTGTAATGTGAAATAGCGTATCTAAATATTTGTGTGATGTGAATTGTTGTGGAAAAGCTTGACAAACTCCTTCGACGCGCCTAGAATAGCCGTGCCTCAAATGGCACTTTCAGCGAAGAAGAAGGGGAAGGCGCGGCTTCCGCATTTAAAGGAAGTGATTGGCGTCGATTTCGGTACCCAGTCCGCACGACTGGTCGGTCTCGCGCGCGACAAGGGCGGCATCGGCCTTACGATGATCGGAACCGTGTACTACCCGAAGCAGGAGACCGGCGATCCGGAAAGCTTTGACAGCTTCGCGGTCGCAAGGGAGATATCCAATTTCCTCGAAAGCTCCGAAATAAAAACGCGATCAGTTGTTGCATGCACGCCGTCGCGGCATGCCGTCATCCGGATTCTCCCGTTTCCCGAAATGCCCGAAGACGACCTGCGCAACAGCATCCAGTACGAGGTCGAGCAGTTCGCCACGGACGAATCCGGTGAAAAACTCATAGATTACTCGATTCTTAGGGAATATCAGGAAGATGGAAAGCCAAAGCTGGAAGTTCTGATAGTGGCGATTCCGAGAAACACGATCAATCCGTATCTCGAAACGCTGATGAACGCCAGGCTGGAAGTTCACGGTCTGAATCTTGCTCCATTCTCCACTATAAAGTCCCTGGAGTACAAGAGCGACCTGCTTTACGATGGCGGCAATATAGTGGTTTTTATGGGGCAATATTCAAGCGACGTGATAATTCTGGAAGACGGAAACCTCAAGTTCATTCGCAACATCAAGATCGGCGGCTCCCATATCCAGCAAGTCTTCCAGGAAGCGATGCGAATGGAAGAGGGGCAGGAGCTGGATCCGGCGGAAATCGAGTCGCTGGAGGTCGCGCCGGACAACGAGATTTACGTTTCCCAGATTATCGGCGAAGTCGCCGAAGACATAGAGCGCACCGTTCATTTTTGCAAATCGCAGGAGCAGCGGAGCGACATTCATATCGGCAAAATTATCTTGGCCGGATTCGGTATTTGGCCCAAGAATTTGAGCGAGCTGCTGTCAGACAAGCTCAGAATGCCTGTTTTAAAAGCGAATCCTTTCGGATACGATCATCCTGTACTGACGAACGTCCAGCCGAATGAGGTTTGCCAATCTCCATCAGATTATTGCGCCGCCTTTGGTCTCGCCTTGGAGGGGCTCGGTGAATGAGCATTAGAAATATCAGGCTCAACCTGCTTCCGCCAGAGTTCAGGCCGGCGCCGACGGTTACGATTTTTCCAATCTTCTTCGGGCTGGTTGTAGGGCTGGCGGTTCTGTTCGTAATTGTTACGCTGCTTTTGACGCAGTCGCAAATCCACAGCCTGACGGTTAAAATTGACGTCACCAAGCAGGAGATTGCGTCACTTGCGCCGTCCGTGAAGGAATACGACCGTATTTCGGGCGAGATCGCCAAGGTCGAAAAAAAGAAGGCCATGTTCAATTACCTTCAGAACGGATTCGTTGACTGGCCGGAGTTTATTCGGGGTATTTCTCCACTGGTGCCGGATGACGTCTGGCTTTACGAGCTTAGGTCTGAAACCGATAAAGAAAAAAAGAACGCCGGAAAGATAACGATTTTGGGAAGAACCAACTCGGAATCGATTTTGCCGGTTTCGCACTTCATGGCAAACATTGAGGCTACGCCGATGTTCCGGGATGTGAAATACTCCAGTTCCCAGCTTTCGTTCATCAACGATTTGCCGGTACAGGATTTTCAAATTTCGGTACAGGTGGAATCCAGGCGCGACTATATTCCGCCCGAGCCGCAAAAGGAAGAAAGCGAGCCCGCCAAGGGCGGCTCCGCCAATAAACCCGCAGGAAACGATGCCGCCGCCAAACCCGGAGCCACTTAAAAGTCGGCTCCCTTCGGGAAAGGGCCATGGCAGACATCTTTGATTTAAAAAGCACTAAGGGGAAGTTTTTCTTCACCATTCTTATCGTTGTGCTCCTGGTGGGCCTCTTTATCGGGGTCTATCTTGTACCTTCGCGCGGAAAAATATCCAAGCTCGAATCCAGCCTGAAGGATCTCGAACTCGAACGACGTGAAGCGAACAGGAAGGCAACCGAGCTTGCCACATTCAGGAAGTACGCCGACGTACTTAAGAAGGAAAAAGAAACGGTCGAATCCTTGGTGCCCGCCGAAGACCAAGAAACAAAAATCGTCGAGTTCATGCATTATCTCGCCAAGCTTCACGGGCTCCACGTGGAGGCACTGACGCTGGCGGAGCCCGCGCCCATTCCGCTTGCGAAAAAATCAAAGGAAAAAAAGACCGCCGAGGAAAAAAAGCTTGATGAAACGCTTTTGCGGGCGGTTCGTATGCTGGACGCGAAAATGCGGGTGACCGGGCCTTTCCCGAATATCCTTGATTTCCTGGACGATATCAAGCGATCCAACAGATTTTACGAAGTATATAAGGTTTCCATTCCGGAGGATATGCCACTTATTGGGGATGTAACGGGCCTCGCGATTGTACTTGAAGGCCGGTTTTACTATTACGCCGGCGAACTCGCGCCCGCGCCGCCCTCCGGCACAGCCTTTGAGCAAATGGTTGAAAGGGAAGGTCTGGGAGAGGAGTATTTGGAGAAGGAGCCTGAAAAGGAAACCACTGCCGGAGCGGGCGAATCTTCTTCGGAAGAACAATCCGAGCCTGCGGCCGGTGATAGCGGCGGCGATTCGGCCAAACCAGCCGAAGGCGAAACCGAAAAAAAGCCGGCCGATGATGGCAAGGATTCATCCGGCGAGGGTAAAATTGATTCCGGCGAAACATCTGGTGGAAGCGCATCGTCCGGAAAGGGCGGCAAGGTAACTGAAACCGCCTATTCCCGCAATGAGCAGGTTCGTCGGGGCTGTGAATTTCCCGCGGAGTATTGGCTTTTGGCCGATTCGCGTCGGGAGGTGATCTAATGGAGCAGAAAAAAGGCGGCGAAGCCGGCAAGACCATACTTGCCGTATTTCTGCTTTTAGTGATGATCGGCGTCTTTTATTGGAAGGTTTGGATGCCTATGCAAGGCGGCAAGTCCGCTGATAAGGGCAAGGGCGGCAAACCCAAGACCGTCGAAACCAACGGGGTAGCGAATGCCGATTCTGCGGGCGGCGCATCGGCCGCAAATTCCGGCGCCGAGCCCGCCGCAGGCAAAACCACAGCTCGTCAGAGCCAGATTTCATACAATCCTTTCAAGCCGGTGGTGCTTCCGCCGTTCGCGGAGATCGATCCCGCAGAGTACTTTTCAGCCAAGTCCAAACGGATCGGCGATCTGGCGGATGCGACCATCAATACGAGGACTTTTTCCGAATCGACACTCGCCAAGGAAACGGACAAGGGATTTGCCGGCGGAGCGTATTTCACCAGCGTGGAAGTCCCGCCCGTACCCCTTCAATTCAAAAATCCATTCACTCCGCTTTTGAAGGAGCAGGAAAGCTCGCCCGCTTCTTCGGCTTCGCCCGGCGAGTCGTCAACGCCCGGCGGTGGAATATTCACTTCCCCTTGGAGCGGCATAACCTTGCCGGGCGGCGATTCGTCTCCGGGCTGGCCGCCCACCTGGGGCACTCCGCCCTCGTTTGGCGGAAAAGGCGAGGAAAACGTTCCGGATGTGCCTAAAGGGCCGCCTGATGAAAACACGCTTTGGATAATGGACGGCCCGGTCGTACTTAAAGGAATCGCAATCAGTGAAAAGGGCGGTGCGAGCGCGCTTCTTGAAATTGGCCCGGAGGGCAACCGCAAGGTTGTCCGTGTTAGGGCCAATCAAGTGATGGAAGGAAGGTACAAAGTCAATTCGATCTCGGAGGATGGCGTTGACGTTCTCGACACGCGCACAGGCAAGGTTTTTGCTTTAGACCTGATCATCAATAGAACACCGGCCATTACTTCGGAAGGCGAAGGTGAACGCGGTATTTCCGCGTAACAAAGGAGCCCGAAATGCTTACCTGTTTGAAAACGATTTTTCTCGGAGTTCTGATGGCGTTGGCTGTTGCGCCTTGGACGGCGAAGTCAGCACAACTTTCGGACATATCAATCGAGAGACTTGGCAACAAGCTGATCGTTCACATAGCGGTGGATGGCAGCGTCATTCCGGTTCTGAAATACGACGATGAAGCCAGAGTTATGACCGTCACGCTAAAAGGCGCGGACTACACCGACCTTGAATTCGAGCAATCCGCCCTCAGTGCGAACGACAGAAAATGGCTTGACAGCATCAGTCTCGCGGACAGCGAGAAAGGTGCGGTTGTCCGTTTCGGACTCGGGCCGTCCGCAAATCCGCTTGATTTCATCGTGAACAGCGGTTTCGATGAGGTGCAGGCCGTGATTTACACGGACGGAACGACCGGTGTTGCCACTCCGGAATCGATTGCCGAGATTTCCCCATCCGAAAAAATCAAGGAGCGCGACTTTTCCAGCGGAAACCCCTTGACGGAAGTTCCCGCATCCGACATGGCGCCCGCGGATGATTCGCCCGCGGAAGAGCCGTTGCCGGCTGCCGTGATGTCGCCCTCCGAAGCGGAATTATCGCCGTCCGTTCCTTCTTTCGTCGTGGACGCGGGGCTGCCATCCGCGCCGTTAATGCTTGACAGCCAGTCCAGCGGCAACATTTACGAGGAACTTTTCGGCTCCGGCGGCTCGCAGGGCAATATGGACGGGTTCCGCGGCGGCGGCAACGGTTCGCAGCGCATCAAACTTGAAGTGGACCAAATGCCGCTCGCCCAGGTTATCGCGCTGCTTGTTTCGTCCACGGATTACAACGTGATAATCAGCGATGCTGTAAGCGGCAAGAGCATAAGCGCTCTTTCCCTGCGGAACATCACGCTGTTCGAAGCACTGGATTTGATAACGAAAAGCAACGGACTCTCGTACGTCGTCGAGCACAACACGATCGTGATCGGCGCGAAGGACACGCTCGAAGAGAGCTTCGGAAGGTTGATCACCAAAACCTTCTGGCTGGACTACGCGGACGGCGCGAACGTCGCGCTGCTGCTCACCGAGATGGGGCTTGCCAGGGAAAAGCAAATCCAGGTTTACAACGGCGAAATCGAGTACCTCAAGGTGAACGGCGCGACGGCGCTTTCCACAGGCACCGAGGTCGAGGGGATCGCGCTCAGCAAGAACATCAAGCCCATACAATCCCTCATTTCGACGGCCAGGCGCAATATGCTCGTCGTTACTGAAACCGAGGAACGGATGGTGCGTATTGCGCAGGTGATCGCCGACTTGGACAAAAAGCCCAAGCAGGTCCGTCTCGAAACCGAAATACTCGAAATTACAGAAAGCGGCTCGCGAAAGCTCGGTTTGGAGTTGCTGGGCGAAGCCAACCAGATAACTACAACGTTCGGCGAAGCGGTTCCTCCCGATTCGCTTGTGGCGGGCCAGGTTGAAAGCTTCAAGCTCCAAACAATTGTCCGCGATCCGATTTCTTTCCAGGTAGCTCTAAATCACCTTGTCGAAGACGGGGACGGAAGGGTGCTGGCGAAACCGAACATGGCGGCGATAGACGGAAATCAGGCAATTTACTTTGCGGGCCGGGAAGTGCCCTACATTTCTTCTCCGGCGCAGAGCCAAGGCTCGACTTTCACGCCCGCAACCGTCGAGTTCAAGACGGTGGGTATAACGCTCAACTTCAAGCCGCGCGTTGACCGTGACGGCGAAGTAACCATGGAGGTGAATCCGCAGGTTTCAACCCTGCTAGGATTCATCGATATCGGGGAAGGCGCGGTTGCCCCCGACACGCTTACTCGCCAGGCAACCACCACAGTACGGATCAAGAGCGGTGACACGTTTATACTTGGCGGAATGATCTCCGAAAACGAAAGGGAAAGCTTCAAGCGGGTTCCGCTGCTTTCCAAGATTCCGCTGTTCGGTGAATTGTTCCAAACCAAGACTTGGACCCGCGAAAAAACCGAAATAATCGTAATTGTCAGGCCGGTGATCGAGGAGTAATCGGGCTCGCTTTGAAAATCGGCAAACGCCGGCCTTATGGCCGGCGTTTTTTTTTTGCTTTCAAGCCAATAGAGCTGCAATGGCTGAAAAAAGTTTGTTGTCGTCCTCCAAAAAAACTGTTCTCATATTCAGGAGTAACTTGCCTTCTTTGATTACTCCGACCACCGGCGGCTTCCCCGCTCGCAGCCGTGACGCCAGCTCAAGCGCTGAAACATCTTTTGCGCAAGGGGAGATGGCGTAGGACGGGATTGATTCCCCGGGCGAAGTTCCTCCTCCCAGCGAGGCCGGATGTTCCACCACATCGCACCTCAGTCCCATTGCGTTTAGTTTTTTTGCAATTCTTTTTGCGCGGGACAAGTCCGTTTTTGGGTCACGCGTGGCCATCTCGTACACGGGAAGCAGGTCCAGCCTGTTGTTTCCGCAAGCCCAAAGAACGGCTGAAAGCAGCGCGGCGGTCCATTTATCCACTCGCATCGTCCGCATAACGGGGTGGCGGCGCAATTTTCCGATGAAGCGGCTTTTGCCCAAAATTATTCCGGCTTGGGGCCCTCCGAGTGCTTTGTCCCCTGAAAAACACACAAGATCCACGCCGGCCCTAATCGCGGGGCGCGGGGAGAGTATTCCCGCCCGCGCGATATCGCGCTCGGAAGCAAGCGAAGCGCTTCCAAGATCCTCGATCAGCGGAATTCCCGCTCGCGCGGCGAGCGGGACGAGGGAGGCCGCGGGAACGCTTTCCGTAAATCCATACTGCTTGAAATTTGAGGGATGAACCTTCAAAATCATCGCGGTTTGCTCGTTAACCGCCTCGGCATAATCCTGTTGAGTGGTTATGTTTGTGGTTCCCACTTCGCGCAATACTGCGCCGCTTGCAGCAAGGATGGAAGGAATTCTGAATCCGCCTCCTATCTGCACGAGTTCTCCGCGGCTCACGATCACTTCCAAGCCTGACGCGGCTTTTCTGTCGGATCCGGTTGTTGCAAGCGCCGAGAGGATTAAATACAGTGCGGCAGCGCAGTTATTTACTACCAATGCATCTTCGGCGCCGGATAGCGATCGAAGCATCGAGTTCAAACCCGCATGTCTCCCGCTTCTTGCGCCGGAGGCTAGATCGTATTCGAGATTCACGTACCCTGATGCGATATCGGTCGCCAGCCGGGCAAGTTCCGCGTGTACCGGCGCCCTGCCGAGGTTAGTATGGAGAATTATTCCCGTTGCGTTGATTACGCGCGCTAACTGCAAATTTCGGTATTCTTCAAGCCGCGCGCCGATTTTCGAAGTTGCGTAATCCCGAAGGTCGGAATCTGAGGGATTCGAGCCGTTCCTGGCGTCTTCCAGGCCTTTTCTGACCGCTTCCTTGGCCTGATGCAGGGTTATTCCTACGCCTCCATCCGCGCATTCAAGATAAGCCAAAACCCGTGGATCTCCAAGCCAGCTGTCCACGCTGCCCAGTCCTGAAAAGCCGGAAGAAACGCTTTCGGGTTCTTCGCAGCGGCTTCCATATTGAATATCGTCTTCTGGGCCTGGATTTGGCACGCGCTCATTATATCAGGATATCAGGATAAGCATTTGCAAACCCGGTTGTTTGTTTGGCGGTGTCCGGCGTAAGCATATAGGTTATTAAATCCGGTCGGAAATAACCTTTTAAATTTCTCGATATAATTCCTAGTAAGTAGGTAGGATATTATACCTGCCTACCGAGGTTTGGTGGTGGCGGGTTTGCTTGGGACGATCGGGCGCTGATTATCGTTATTGCTTGGCGCTCCGTCGCAACAGAAGCTTTGCGCGCCTTCTGTTTGGGCCGGCAAAGCATGGTCATTAAATCATTTTATTTTTACAAGGAGTGATTGGTGATGGTAAGTGGCATGCGATGGTTGTTATGGGGAGCGGTGGTGACATTGCTTCTCGTGGCTGTCCTCGCTGGCTGCGGCA
>JABRWB010000059.1 GCA_039961635.1 bacterium | reverse complement strand
AGCGCGCTTCGCAGGTGCGCGCCCCAGAATCCGTTGACGCAAACCGGCCCTCCGGTCTTCAGCGCGACCTCCAGCCTGTAATAAGGAACCGAGTGCACGGATTGATACCATCATTTTTCCGGCTACGGGCGTGCAATTCTACTATCGGGATGTCAATCGACAAGCCCGACCATCGTATTCCTGTCCTGAACGTGATAGACCCTTATATTTAGCGGGGTATCAGCCGCGGCGGATTGAGGATCGGGCCTTGAAATCCTGATTGCAGCATCTAATTCCGAAAACTGATACCAGACATCACACCCTAAAATCTGGGCCACAAAGCCGCTGATAATTCCGACCGCCTTGTAGCCGCCCGTTGCGTTTATCGCCGCCTCGCACCCCGCAGTCGCCCTGATAGACTTAATAGTTTCGAACAGCTGCCGCTTCAGATTGTTCACGCCCTCATCCCTGAAGCTTTCAAAGTCGGGCTTTAAACCCTCGATTACGACAGTTTCTACGCTATCAATTCCCACAATGCCGAATTTGCCTTTGAAAAGCGCGGGGAAAACGGACTCGTAAAGCTCGCCCGCGAAGCGGCCTTGGGAGGTATCGGACACGAACAAAATTAGCTTCCTTACATTTCCCTCAATCTGCCTGAAGACGTTGACCGTGGAATTGATTTCCGCCGAGCTTGCCATCAGGTGCCCGATGCCCTTGTCGATCTCAAGCTCGGCGAGCTTGGCAACTTCGGGTAGTTCCCGGAATGTGCACCCGTAGGCTTCTTCAAGATTCTTCACATACGAGGTTCCGACCGTGCAAATCAAGTGGATGTTCGCCATAAGTCCTCCGCCGGAAAAACGGTGTGATTATATCGCGGCATTCCGCGCGGATTACCGCCTGCAATCACACGCCCCGGCGCCAATCTTCCAGAAGCTTTCTAAGCTTGATGTCGGGCGCCCCGATGTAATACAAAAAACCGAGCGGCCCGAAAAACAGCCCGGCAAAAAAACCGATAATGCCGCTGAAACCTTTCTCCGATGCCAGAGCGCTGGAAAACAGGCCAAACAGCAACCAGGCAAAAAACAAAGGTCCGATGTACTCCATAGCCTCACCTGGATCAAACTCGAATTTAGCCCATAAAGGGGAGAAGGTCGCGCGCGACATTGTAGGGGCGCACTGCGTGCGCCCGATGCGGGATTAGCTTCAGTTTCAAACCCCAAAAGGGGAGAAGGTCGCGCGCGACATTGTAGGGGCGCACTGCGTGCGCCCGATGCGGGATTAGCTTCGCGTTTCAAACCCCAAAAGGGGAGAAGGTCGCGCGCGACAATACATTGACGACTGGGAGGCCGTCAAGAATGAGCGGGAAGCGGGTTTCAAACCCCAAAAGGGGAGAAGGTCGCGCGCGACTAAAAAGTTTGGTGTTGTTGCAATTCTCGCTCATATTCAGGGGGTAAGACAGTTTCAAACCCCAAAAGGGGAGAAGGTCGCGCGCGACACTTTGAATCAAACGTGCGCACGATGCTGGCGTGTTATTCGTCGGTTTCAAACCCCAAAAGGGGAGAAGGTCGCGCGCGACATTTGGGAAGAGGTCGAGTGGCGAGGGAAACAGAAATGGTTTATCCGTTTCAAACCCCAAAAGGGGAGAAGGTCGCGCGCGACGCTATTTAATCCAAATATGAGCGCATATAAGGTGCACGTTTCAAACCCCAAAAGGGGAGAAGGTCGCGCGCGACTGTATGGTATACCGCCGAAGACGGGGGGGAGCTGCCGGATTGGTTCGTTTCAAACCCCAAAAGGGGAGAAGGTCGCGCGCGACGGAAATGGAGCGCGAGCGGATGCGTGCCGTGCTGCGGCGGTACGTTTCAAACCCCAAAAGGGGAGAAGGTCGCGCGCGACATTGGCATACGACAGGTTGTCCGAATTGATCCCTCTTTTAGTTTCAAACCCCAAAAGGGGAGAAGGTCGCGCGCGACCGTATAGGGTCTTGGTTCGGTTATGCCGAACTCTGGTCGCCGCGTTTCAAACCCCAAAAGGGGAGAAGGTCGCGCGCGACCAGGAAGTTGAAATCGGGCTGCTGGCCGACCTCGACACGGTTGTTTCAAACCCCAAGAGGGGAGAAGGTCGCGCGCGACGTTGCGGAATCGGCGTACCCCACGGGGTCATCCCGTTGGCCGGTTTCAAACCCCAAAAGGGGAGAAGGTCGCGCGCGACCCGGATCCTCTCGGCGTTCGAGTCCCGCGTGAACGGGAAGAAGTTTCAAACCCCAAAAGGGGAGAAGGTCGCGCGCGACTCGCCACAATGGCGCCCCGTCGACTCGGGGGGGATTACATGTAGTTTCAAACCCCAAAAGGGGAGAAGGTCGCGCGCGACTTGTTGGGGCCTGGCGGCATTGCTGACCAACCGCATTGGTACGTTGAAGTTTCAAACCCCAAAAGGGGAGAAGGTCGCGCGCGACCCCTGCCCTGAGGAGCGCGACTTCTTCTCCGCCTGCGGGATTAAGGTTTCAAACCCCAAAAGGGGAGAAGGTCGCGCGCGACAAGGTGGAATTTGAAGTTTTGGTGGTTCGCTCCACCATTGTATGGTTTCAAACCCCAAAAGGGGAGAAGGTCGCGCGCGACGTTCTGTTGATTCTTTTTCCGGGGGTTTTACTGGTTCTTTTGCGTTTCAAACCCCAAAAGGGGAGAAGGTCGCGCGCGACGCGCACCCCGCATACGGATCGAGGGTGTTTCTCGACCCTAAGTTTCAAACCCCAAAAGGGGAGAAGGTCGCGCGCGACCGCTCCTCGCCAAGTGAGTAAGGACTTGGTTCGCCTTTTATACCCGTTTCAAACCCCAAAAGGGGAGAAGGTCGCGCGCGACTTCCCTTGACAACATCCTCTTTACGGAATTGGCGAACAAGAGCGTTTCAAACCCCAAAAGGGGAGAAGGTCGCGCGCGACGATGGACTAGCCCATCGCGAGGTCCCGCCGGTCATGTCTGACGTTTCAAACCCCAAAAGGGGAGAAGGTCGCGCGCGACGGCCGAAGCTGCGGCCAGGCTCCTGTCGGGCATGGGCTACAGGGTCAGTTTCAAACCCCAAAAGGGGAGAAGGTCGCGCGCGACTCGTAAGTTGAACTTCGCATATGAAACTCTTTAATGAAGTTTCAAACCCCAAAAGGGGAGAAGGTCGCGCGCGACGTAGGGAGACTCGTTTTCGCGCACGGCGGTGAGATACGTCCGGTTGAGTTTCAAACCCCAAAAGGGGAGAAGGTCGCGCGCGACTGCAATTCGTTTGGGCGAGCAGTTTCCGGGGTGTGTGAGTGATGGTTTCAAACCCCAAAAGGGGAGAAGGTCGCGCGCGACAGGTGAAAGATGGATAAGCCGGTGTTGGTGATTTTGCCCCCGTTTCAAACCCCAAAAGGGGAGAAGGTCGCGCGCGACTGCAGGTGGATGACTTTGATTTCGGAATCGAGGGCGACAGCATTTTGTTTCAAACCCCAAAAGGGGAGAAGGTCGCGCGCGACATTGTCCCCAGCCTCAAGGTTGGGGACCAGACTACAGACGGGTTTCAAACCCCAAAAGGGGAGAAGGTCGCGCGCGACCGACAGGCGGCTAGGGCGGCGGCGGAAGGGTGTCGAAACGCTTCTCGGTTTCAAACCCCAAAAGGGGAGAAGGTCGCGCGCGACTGATAGAGTTGGAGGAGATGAGATTATACGTGGTGCAGATGTATGTTTCAAACCCCAAAAGGGGAGAAGGTCGCGCGCGACGGGTCGAGTTCCTGAAGCCTCTCGACTCCCGTCTTGCGTTTCAAACCCCAAAAGGGGAGAAGGTCGCGCGCGACTGACGGCGAGGAAAAGAGGAAGCGCGTATGACGCTCTGGGTCAGTTTCAAACCCCAAAAGGGGAGAAGGTCGCGCGCGACTGCCGCTTGCCGCGCAGTTTACGGCTTCGAATATAAAGAAGGCGTTTCAAACCCCAAAAGGGGAGAAGGTCGCGCGCGACCGTAGTTCGGGTTCTTCTCCATACCACGCTCTCCCCTGGGCCGTTTCAAACCCCAAAAGGGGAGAAGGTCGCGCGCGACGATTACCGTAAACAATACGGTGATCGTCTAACGAAGGCGGTTTCAAACCCCAAAAGGGGAGAAGGTCGCGCGCGACGCGCCCGTAAACACCCAGCCGATTGAGTAGCTCGTGCCATGCTCGCCGTTTCAAACCCCAAAAGGGGAGAAGGTCGCGCGCGACAAGCCGAAGCGCCGGAAGGCGAGCGCTTTTGCTTCGCCTGCGTTTCAAACCCCAAAAGGGGAGAAGGTCGCGCGCGACGATGGCTATGCAGGCCATCATATCAGAGGCCGAAATGTTGAGTGGGTTTCAAACCCCAAAAGGGGAGAAGGTCGCGCGCGACTGACGGGATATCTTCACCACGGATACGGAGCGGGCGCGCCGGTAACGTTTCAAACCCCAAAAGGGGAGAAGGTCGCGCGCGACCCGGAGTGGAATCCGGCGGCGGATGATGTCGTGGGCAATCTTCGTTTCAAACCCCAAAAGGGGAGAAGGTCGCGCGCGACAGAGTATCGAAGATTTGGCAGAGTTTCCATATGCCCAACGGGGTTTCAAACCCCAAAAGGGGAGAAGGTCGCGCGCGACGGGGATTTCGGCCCCAAAACCGAAAGCGCGGTAAAGTCGCTCCAGAAGTTTCAAACCCCAAAAGGGGAGAAGGTCGCGCGCGACCCCGCGGCGGGATTATGGTTGCGAGTAGACGAAGCGATTTGGCGAGGCGGTTTCAAACCCCAAAAGGGGAGAAGGTCGCGCGCGACTTAACGGTGGGAGGCTCCTTCCTCCCCCCGCCGAAGAGTTTCAAACCCCAAAAGGGGAGAAGGTCGCGCGCGACAATGTCGATATCGCCCCTGACCAGCCCCGGCTCGTAACCGTGTTTCAAACCCCAAAAGGGGAGAAGGTCGCGCGCGACGGATTGCAGCATATCGGTACATCGCTTGTCGGCGATGTAACGTTTCAAACCCCAAAAGGGGAGAAGGTCGCGCGCGACTTACCTTTTCGCGGGCCCGCATCAATATTAGCACAAAACGGCTTATGCAAGTAACCTCCCGCGGGCTGCCGAAAAAGCGATATTATAATATCACTTTCAGGCGGCTCCGGTTGTCGCGGAATCCAGCAGCGATGCGGGCTCATGCCTCATCCAAGTAACCTCCCGGCATTTTCGGGGTTTTGGAGGTTACTTGACGCCGAATCAAGCGCCCAAAATGCCGGTTTTCAAGGTACGCCGGGGCTTGCGCCCGCGAGCAACGGTTATAAGCCGCCGGGATCAAGGCTTGGAACGCGCTTCACAAGCATTGAAAAGGTCGTTTTGTCGCGGCTTTCCGGCTTGGTCTTTCGGTCAAATTCCTCCTTCCACACCGCGACGACATCCGGGCGTTCAGCCGCAATCCGCCTGGCAAGCTCAACGTCGCTTCCGGGGGAGGATTGATCCCTGCACTCCTTGCGGAAAAGCATTTTTATGGAATCTTCGTCGGCGGCAGCCAGGTCGAAGGTCTCCAGGTTCGCCGAGGCCGGAGCGGCACTCGATGGATTGACGGAGGATGCATTTTGCGCAATTTCGAACCAGCCGTAGCCGGCGCATTTCTTTGCGCCGACGCCCTGGGCCGCGAACGCGGCGGCAAACAGCTCCGGTAACGGCGAGGGGGGGTGGAAGTCCCGCTGCGGCCTGTACCAGAACGTCCAGACTCCGCCTTTCTTCACGGTCAGGAAGGTGCTGGGCACCGGGTCGAACCAGTCGCCGGGGGCGGGGATTCGGTTTCCGGAAGGCATGTAATAGGGGCCGTAGTGCGGCGTAAGAACATCCACTTCCAGCTCCGGCCATTTGTCCGGGAAAGCGTCCGCGAAAGAGAGCTTGCCGCGCGCTGCATCTTGATTGCCGTCGCCGAGAAGCGGACCGAAGGAAGCGTCAATGGCGGCACTTGACCAGCCGGCGGGTTTTGCGTTGGCGCGAAGAAAGCCCTTGACGGACGAGGCGGGGATGTACGGGCATCCGGTCATCCGGTCGAGCATGAATCCAAGCTCGGTGGGATGGTCTAGGCCGAGGCCGAGCACCAGGCGGGACTTGAGCTTCGCCGAAACGGGCAAGTATCCGGCGGCCCGCAGCGCGGCGGAGCGGCGCCTGATAAACCTGCCGAAGCTTTGGTCCATCCCATTGTTAAATTTCGAAGCGAAGGAGTGGTGGAATCCGGACTTGCCTTCGCCTTCGCCTGTACCCAATGTCCAGCCCTCGCCCCAGGTGTGCAGGTAGCAGTCGTGGATCAACGACCGGTTCGCCAACCGGTAACCATTGCTGCCCGTAAGCACCGGCTCTGCATGACTATTGATGTCAGCGGGCATCGGAAGGTTGAACGGCATCAGTCTCCTCCTTGGCCGCTATGCAGCATTGCTTCCGCGAACCGCTTGAACCAGAGCGCGATTTCCTTCGCTTCAACACTGGCTTTGCGGTATGCCTCGGCATCGGAAGACGTGATCAGCTGCAATAAGTCGCGTCCTTGGGGATTCTCGAATATCCTGCGTTCCGGATCGGCAAGCCACTCTCTCAACCAGGCAAGTGTTTCCCGGTAACTGCCGCTTTCATTATCCGCCTTTGATTTATAAAACGCCGCCGTCTGCCCAAGCCCGTTTGTGTGAAGCTGCGTACCGAGATCCAACAAGCGCGTTCTGAAATCCTTTTCTCTTGGCTGCCCGGCCCCGGAAATAGCGGATACCTTTGCATATGCAAAGGCAGCCCGCTTCTGAAGCAATGTCTGCGGCATCAGTTCATACCTCCATTTTTAAGCGAAACGTGGGTAATGCCGCGGCCGATAGTCTCGTCCGCGCCGATGCGTATCAACTTATGCCCGCCGAACCACTTGAAATACGCGTCCACGTCGGCGTCGCTGCGGCCGCGCAGCGAGCTTACGAAAATCGCGTCGGACGGAACAAGCTCCTGGTTGAACAACGCTCCCCTCGCCACTGTGCCCTTTTCCTGATCTATCCTTACGCGCGTCACGACGTCTGTTGCGGTTTTGACCAAATCGCGGAACACAAGGTCGCTTACGGCCAGCAGCCGGGTATTGAGCGCTTCCCTGACGTAATTGAAGGCTTCGTCCGACGGAAGCAGCGCCGACACTGAATTCACAATGCCCTCGGGAAGCCCCGGCTGTGCACTGACGAGCGAGTCTTCGAGGCTGATATCGCGTGCCGCGCCTCGACAGACGAGCGCGTTGTCATCCGCAATGGCGGGAACGGCGGGCGCTGCAACTCCGTAACGCGCGGCGATGCGGGCGAACCGCTCCAGAGCATAGGGGCAGGTCACCCAGAAGAACGGCTCAAGAAGCGAGCGCACGGGAAAGGCGACGAGCATACCGTCCGCGACGCAGATTCCGCCCTTGCCGTCCTTAGAGCCGAAAACAGCAGCGGCGCCGCTTTCGCCCTTATCGTCATGGTATTCCGCGCGCAAGACCCCCTTCAAGGTGGAGCCGGGGATGACCGGATACTCGGTGTGCTTTTCGCGCTGGACGGGCATATCTATAAAACCGGAGCTGCCCTCGTCGCCGCAATGCATGGATGTCTCGGCGTAAAGTCCGAGCATTGCAAGATCCCTGTATTTCATTTCCACTCTCCTATGGCCAAAGTGCCAAAACCTTTTTTTGCATCTTCGGGATAATCGGTGAACTTTGCTTGAAGCAGTGAATTTGGATCACCGCTTAAAAGCTCGCAAAAGTAAACGGTGCCCGGCCTGACCGCGCGGCGCAAAACGGTTGGAGCCCCACTTGCGCCGTCCCAGCCGCCGCAAGTTATGTATCCGCCGCCCGCAACCGAAACAAGTTTCAGTGCGACGCCCGCCAGCACAAATTCGCCGGTGCTCGAGTCGAAATCGCGCGGGAATATGCCCAGCGGATGTTCGAAAATCGCGGGGGTGACAAGCGCCAGCTTCAGCTTTTTCGCATCGACCGAAGCGCTCGGAAACGAGGACGGCGACGCCGCGCGTTCAACGGAGACCGTCCGTCCTTCGCCGCCGAGTCGGATTATTCCGTTTTCGGGAAGATCCTCCGAGCAGTCCACGCGAATGCGTAAATCCGTTTTCTTCAGCGGGCGCGCAAACTCGACGCCGAAAAGCACGGAATCCTCAACTTTGCCGATATTCGGGGATATTTCTATCCCCACCCTCGGCTCGAAAGTCCATAGCTCGTCGGAGTGAACAAAGCTTTCCGGCGAAGGATGTTCCCCTTTCGCCCAAGCCGACAGACCCGCGTAATCAATCCACCAGCCGTCCGGCTGCTTTGCGGAAGAACTTGCACAGACGGCGCCGCAAAATCTGTCCGAACGAAAGCCGACGCCATCTCCATCGGACGGTTTGGCAAAATGCGCGGCCAGGACTTTTTTTCTGTTTTCGCCGGATTTAAATTCAAGCCACAGATCCGCCGGACAGGGAAACAGATCGCCCTTTCCATCAGCTTCAAGCCACGGTCCTCGCACAACCAGATTGTGGTAGGAATCCGGGCCGCGTTTATCATTAACAACTTTGCGTATATCGCCCGAAATCCCGTTGTCGTTGCACCATTGATACAGCAAAACGGCCTGCAGCGCGCCGTAGACGGTCTGCGGGGAAGGCGGGAACAGGCTCTTCTGGAAATTGGCGAAGGGCTTGCCGTCCCGGAAAAAAAGCACGTCTTCGGGCACAAGCGAATAGTTTTTCATTTATTTTCCTCCTGCACGCGCATTTCATTCATCGCAAGAAAGCGGGCAAGTTTGAGGACTTCGGTCTTTCGATGTATCACGAACGGAAGGAGCAATTCCGAAACGCGCAGGGCAATGCTCTTATCTTTAGAATCGCCGCGCTCCCCGCCTCCGAGCAGGCCGCTTTTGGATACCGAGTGCAGCACAAGCGCGCTTAGCGCCGCTTCGCCGATTCCGTCGGAGACGTTTTCCCCCGTCAGCTGCTCCGCAAGCTCGATTATGGAATAAAGCTTGGTGGAGCCCAGCCGCGCGCCCAATTCGGACCTCACTTTGCGCAGTTTCTCAAACCAGTCCGGCTGGCCGTCGCATTCCACGAACTTGAAACCGCCTTTTGCACGGATGCCGTTGCGCTGCATGACCTGGAAGGCCAGGGCATTGCGCTTAAGCTCGTCCTTTGCGTATCCGTCAAGCAGGCGATGAGTCTCCGTCAGGAGTGGGCCGACCGGGGACAAAGCATGTGGGAAAATTATCGCGGCCGAAATGGTGGCGTCCGGCCCCGCGAATTCAAGGCCTTCCCGATACGACAAGGCAAGTTCCGCGCAACAATCAAGCGCGGAAGCCGCGGGAAGAAACGCAAGAACATCATCGCCCCCGGCGTAAACAAGGTGGCCGAGATGCCGCCTCACAATCCCCGGAACCATTTTCAGCGCAAAGTTGTTGAGCGCGGACGAAAACTTTGCGTGGCGCTCGGCCAATCCGTTTGAATTGCCGGAGCCGCGCAACAGCTTGCCTACATTGTCGCCGTCCATCAGGAGGATCGCGTAATAGCCGGACGGAAAAGGCACGCTTTGCGCTTTCAGCGATCTCTCGAATTCCTGGCGCGCCGATTCTGCTTCTTTGGCTTCAGTAGGAAATTCCCGGAGAAACCAGGTCGCATTTACGCCCCGCCCGTCCTCGGATTCGCAATTCCCGCGGCAACGGACAATGGCGGGTTCGTCCAACTTTTCGTCCGCCCGTTCAAGCGCGGCGCGGAATTTGCCGTATGCCTGGCGCAATTCATCGCTATCCCTGATGGCCTTTCCGAGTTGCGAGCGGAAATCGCCAAGCGAAATCTCGTGGGTTGAAGGAAAGGCAAACGCATCGCCGTCCCCGCCGATGGGAAAAACGCGCTTCGCCAGGCAGACCGCGCACAAGCCCTCCTTTTTGCCCTTTCGGAAGAAACCCTTGCTCTTGTCCTTTAACGAAAGGGCTTGCCATGCTTCTGAATCTTTTTCGCCACCGTGGTTAAGTGCGGTGCGCTCGCCGCACAAAAAGCACTTCGTTCCGGGTTCGGATATCTGGATAAACGGCCTTCCCGCCCTCATCGCATTGAACGCGGACGCCGCGGCCTCGTTAGACTTTGAGTAATCGGTTTGCAGAGGAACGGCGCTCCAGCTTATCTGAAACTGGGAGGGAATCTGGCGATCCAAAACGCTCATTTCAAGCAGGAAACCGCAGTTGCGGATGTAATTCGCCGCTCTGTCGACAATAGCCTTCCAAGCCTGCCGGACTGAATCTTCCATCTGCGCGGTTAATTTGTCCAACAATTCCTTGGGCACTACGGCCGAGAATCTGTTTGGAAGCGCCGCGATATCCGAGCCGATATCGGACTTGCCCTCACCGTCAAAGTTGTTCGACAGCCATTTTTCAAGCGCCGGCTGGTTGCGCATAGAAGGAAATGCGATCGCCCAGGGGCCGAGCTCGCGGACAATCACCATTGCCGCTTCGCCCGCCAGCGTGGAAAGGATCATGCTCCCCGCCCATAAATCCGCGGTGCGCCGCGCCTGCGCGATGAAGCCCTGGACGGGGCCGATAGACCATGTGAGCAAAAGCGGATTCCCCCCCCCCGCCAGCCGGGCCAAGGCAGCATCGGTTTCGTAGCGGCCATCGGATTCGGGAAGCAAATTCCACGCGCTTACGGCCTGCGGAAATGACGCGCCCGCGGGAAGTTTCAGCATTTCCAGCGCCGCGTCCGACAAGCGGCTCCAGGAGTTAATTGAGGTCATATGAGCACCTCCGGCGTGATGTCAACAAGACGCCCGTTGCCGGAATAAAAATTCAGGAAGTCGTCAACTATCTGTGATTGTTCAGGAGCAGAAAAATTGCGCCTCTTCCATTTAAGTTTGACTCCTTGAGGAAGAAACCTGCTTTTCAGATATAGAAAAACGGGATAATAGCTGCCATCGTCGGATTTTTTAACAGCTACAAGAAGCGGGCTTGCGCGCCTGTCGCCGGTATTTGCGTTTTCGGAAATAGATACGATCTCATCGTTGAATCTGCCAAAAGGCAATGGCAGACCGAAACCTATCCTTCCCGGCAATTCAACGTTGCCGACATTCCTATTCTTTGCCCATTGGTAATCTCTTTTTGTTCCGTATAGTATGCGGTTTTCGAGCTGTATTCCATATCTGCGCCTGAATGCCACAAGAAGGCAGCCGGCAAAATCCAGGGCATCAAGCGGAGAACCAAATTGAACATTGGCGCTTTTCGCTTTCAAGATGCGCGTATGTCCCTTTGCAAAATGCGAGTAGTTAGGAAAGCCCAACCGCGGTTGCACATTAAAAGCAGATGATAATTTTGGCAAGATTTCCTGCAATCCGTCATTAGGTTTATTGACATTCCTAGCCGAAACAATATTGAGTTCCGAGCATTTTGCAAATATCATTGACCCCCACCCTCTTCGCGACCTTGAACCCAAACCTCCGAAAGTTACGTAGCACCAAAGGGAAGCCTCCAACAACTTCATTTCTTTCTCATTTAAACCCGCGCTGCCAACGCGCGACGAAATGATCAGGTTGAGATTGCATCCCGAGGGAAAATAAAATTTTTGGGCATCTCCCTTGAAACCGACACATCCATAACCCAACCAGCCAAGCATGTTGCTTGGAGTTTCTGAGCCAGATCTGGGACTGACGATCTTTAGGCGATTCCTGTGAGATGAATCGAAACCTGAAACCTTTGTAAGAGAATCAGCAATGAATTTCTTCCCGCCGACATCCTTTTTCGTCGAAGAACAATCATGCTCAACTCGTAACGCGGCATTTGATGCAATTGAAGTATCCCCAAAAATCCTTGTCTCAATTGTTTTGGCATTTTCTAAGCCATTGGAATCACTTCCATACAAATACCCCAGCAGCGCGCGCGCCCAGAATCTCAACCCTCCGCGGATTGCGCTTGCGCGTATTTCTGCCGTGTTCCTGTTGTCCGCGCCGCCGGCAAACGCCGGAGTCAAAAGCTCAATTTTCGCTTGGAGCATCGCATACCTCCCGAACTGCAAAATCCACAGGCTTGAATCCCGACAAATCCGGAGAACTGGAATTTCGCCTCCGCCGCATCGGCTGCGCGGGACGCACGCTGCCCAGGCACGCTCCGGTTTTTGCCCCCAGTCCCGCGAACGGCGCGATCAGCCCGAGCAGGTGAAATCCGGCCATTCCTTCAGGCGAGTCGTACGCAATCTCGACCCTGCCGACTATTCCGCGATCCCTGACGCCGGGGCGAAGCATAAATTCAACGGTTGCGCAATCAAGCCGCACCAGTCTTGATTTGGACGGTGAAAACTCCTCCAGCAAATCCTTTACTTCCGCCGGTGAATAAGCCGAAACGCGCCTGGAAAGCTGTTTAAAAACAATCTCGGGGACAAAGGCAAGATTGCCCAAGCCGCCGCGCCTGCACTGGAACGGCGACCTGAGCTCAAGCGAAAACTCGTCGCGGCTTTCCGAGCGCTCAAGCGCAGCGGAGATGGCATCCTCCCATGCCAGCGACGCCTGCCCGGCATTCGACAGCCTCGCGTTTCCGACCGGCACAAGCGTCCGCGAGCCGATGCGCATGGGGAGCGCGAGCAAAGCTTCGCTTGAAGCAAAACGCTGCGCAAGTCCGTCGTCCAGAAAGCCGAACTCCCAAACGAAAACCGCCGCGCCATCCCCGGCCGCGCATGGCGCCGGCCATCCGACCGAAACGGAAGATGCGTCCCTGCCATGATAAACGGCGGCCGCGCCGTCAACCGAGTGCAGCAACCTTGTTGCAAGCCCATGCCACATCGAAACGGGCGCCGCGGCGGTCCGGGCAGGCCCAACAAGCTCCAACGCGACGATAGATGGCATTTCGTTCAGGCTCCCAACTTCACGACCGGAAATGAAAGCTGCTTCAGCTTCCCGTCAAATTCAAAACCGTATTCATCCGAAACAACCTTAAGCACACGCTCCGCGATGACAAGCAGCTTGTCCGCCGCCGCCTTATCAATCGGCTTCGGAATCATTCCATGCTCGAACTCGCATCCGTTGCGCACATTCATAAGCTTGCGCAAATCCTGAATCGAATGCTTCAGCTTTCCGAACAGCCGCCCGTTCTTGGCGCAAAGCAGCATGAATCTCTGCGCAAATCCGGGCATGAGAAGCAGCGGCATTTCGGTGTATTTATCCTCGAAAATCTCTCTGCCTGCGGAATGAAACAAATCCAGTTCGCCCGTATCCAAGCAAGATTCGGGTATTTTGGAGGGGTTCAATCCGTGACCCAGGAGCAGAGCAAATCCAAACGCCCTTTCCAGTGAGGAATATGCGAGTAGCACGGACGACGAATAACCGCCGGCGGCGAACGCTCTTTTGGCCGAAGCGAAGTGGTTTGCGCAGACAAGGCCCGCATCCTCGGCGGAATAACCAGTGAAATCGGGGGATTGGGACTGAAGGGTTTCGAGTCTTACAAGCGCCTCGATATGCGCCGTAATCCCGTCGTAAATCCTTCTTGCCCAGACCCATCCATCCTCCGGCCCGTATTTTTCAACGGCGGAGCGTAGCTTTTGCAGATGCCCGCGCGCCTCTTTGAATTCAAACCGGTTCCAGGCGCCGTATCCCGCGCACATCGCGCCGAGCGCCGCGCCGAGGTGCTCGAAGTGGCTTTTATCCTTAAACTCCGAAGCGGCCCTGGACGCCAGATCGAACTGACAGGCGTTGAAGCTGTACTCGATTTTCCTCAATTCAAGCGTTCCGAATTCAATCAAGGGGTTCGTTACGAGGCGCGGATACTCGGTGCCGGCCAATGGCATGCGCAATGCCGCGTCATATTCGGCGTAGTCCACGTACACTATCAGCGCGCCCATCAGGAAAGCCGCCAGCGCGGCCGCCAACGACATCGTCTTTTTGCCGCCCGTCGGATCCACCACAATCCGCCCGGGCGAAACCTCGTTTTCCCTGCAGAAATCATTTACGGCGCGGTAAATGCCGCGTTCTTCCGGAGGACGCACTTTGACCACTTCGAGCCTGTTTCGGGAAAGCCCCGAAACGCGCGAGATGACATCAATCACGTCTTCGCCGGCG
Organism: bacterium; assembly: GCA_039961635.1. Lineage (NCBI taxonomy): Bacteria > bacterium. Next base: position 47,805 of record JABRWB010000059.1, on the reverse strand, counting down.
ACTTTCACGGCCAGAGATTCGGCGGTTCCGATTATTAAATGCTTATCGGGATTGAACTTCGCCGCGAGAAGAGCCGCGGGCTGCCATGACAGTCCGAGTACGCTGACAAGATGCTTGACCTTGGGAAAGTCGCCCACATGGCCGTCAACTGGAAGCCTGGAGAAGAGCCTTGCAAATTTCGGGCCGAATTCACGCGCGTATATGACGTCCTTTTCATGCCTGTCGGCATCCGACCAGCGCGCCCTGACCTCGTCGAGGCCCGCATTCAGCACCGCGATTTTAGGCTTCTCCAATTCCTCTTCCCCGGAGCGGTGAAAGCTCCCTTCAAAAACTATGGAAAATGCCGCTGAATTCTCTCATCGGCATTATACAAGCTTCTGTTTATAAGCCCGCCAACACAAATCTGATTTTCAAACTGCAAAAGACGATAGCGCCGGACTTTGAATATTGACCTTTGCAGCCTCCCATAGGCGAAGCCCGCCCCGTATGGTGCGGATTATCCATGTTTTCCGGCATTTGTCAAGGCTTCGCGGTTTGCATTCAAAAACAAAAGCAATATTGCAGCCGAAAGCAGTTTCCGGCCGCCTGAGCATGATCGCGCCCGCTATTGCCGTCCACCGTCCGCGCCGCCGTCTTGCGGCTCCCGCACGAACAGCGGTGTCGCGGTGTAAATCGCCGTGTCCAGAACCAGTACGCCGGCAAGCGCGGCGAAAACCTTTTTCAAATCGAGAAATGCGAACCAGGACGCCGCCGCGAACAGAATCATCAGGACGACGTCCGCGATAATGCCTATTTTATCCGCGCCGTCGAGCCCGCCTAGTACGGAGATTGCAGAGCCTAAATCTTTCCTGTGCTTAAAGTATTTGCACGTGAAACGGACGCTGATCGAGATATGCAATATCAAGATGGCCGCCATTAAGTAGTACAAGAGCAGCTCCTCCGGAAATCAAATAAGGATGCAGCCGGGGATATGGAGTAATCCTGCTGGGCAAAAGTGGAAAAGCTCCCGCGCGATGCCGTAGGGGCGCACTGCATGCGCCCGATGCGGGATTAGCATCGGCTTCAATCCCCAACAAAAGGTGAGACGCTCCCGCGCGACGCCCCTCACATACGGAAACGCCGTAGGGGCGCACTGCGTGCGCCCGATGCGGGATTAGCATCGGCTTCAAACCCCAACAAAAGGTGAGACGCTCCCGCGCGACCGAGGAATGGGTGCTCCATTTTATAAGAACGCTGCCTCAGACCGAGCAGTTTCAAACCCCTAAAGGGGAGAAGGTCGCGCGCGAGCGACGAAGACCCGGACGTCGCGATCCGCGAAGTCATCGACGCTTACGCGTTTCAAACCCCTAAAGGGGAGAAGGTCGCGCGCGACATCCGGAAGAGCCAGACATGGTTTTCTCGGAGATGGTCCATGGGTTTCAAACCCCTAAAGGGGAGAAGGTCGCGCGCGACTCTGTATTTTGTTCGCGGTATTCGCCACCACGGGTATTCTCGCGTTTCAAACCCCTAAAGGGGAGAAGGTCGCGCGCGACCGGCCGAAAAGCGCGGCGGCTCCGGCAAGGACAAATACGCCTGTTTCAAACCCCTAAAGGGGAGAAGGTCGCGCGCGACGTCACCAAGACCGCTGCCGACGTCGCCGGAATGCCACTGGAAGCAGTGTTTCAAACCCCTAAAGGGGAGAAGGTCGCGCGCGACCCTGCTCTGCAAGCGCGCTGCCGGAGATTTTCACGCGGGTAAACGGTTTCAAACCCCTAAAGGGGGGAAGGTCGCGCGCGACACGTAAATATAGACGCTACCGATGAGGAGTTTGATGCTCTAGCTGTAGCGTTTCAAACCCCTAAAGGGGAGAAGGCCGCGCGCGACCAGCAAAACTGAATCTACGTATAAACACCTCGCGACCACTGCTGTTTCAAACCCCTAAAGGGGAGAAGGCCGCGCGCGACACAAGTTAAATATGAAAACAACCGTTTCCACTTTACATTAATTTCTGGGTTTCAAACCCCTAAAGGGGAGAAGGCCGCGCGCGACCAACGTAACTAGCCGGCGCGCCGGCGTACTGGCGCACCTGTTCGTTTCAAACCCCTAAAGGGGAGAAGGCCGCGCGCGACTCTTATCACAAATTCCGCAAAACCGCCCGATTTGTGCTAACTGTTTCAAACCCCTAAAGGGGAGAAGGTCGCGCGCGACAGGTAACGATCAAGTGGATAGACGGACTTGTGTCCCGCCGCTGTTTCAAACCCCTAAAGGGGAGAAGGTCGCGCGCGACAAGTCGTGCGAAAAAATTGGGCCAAATTACGCCCATGAGACGCGTTTCAAACCCCTAAAGGGGAGAAGGTCGCGCGCGACTGGCCTGGAGGCTGGGAGTCCGAGGATAGGGCTGCCAGAAGTTTCAAACCCCTAAAGGGGAGAAGGTCGCGCGCGACTTGGCCTACGATTACTCGCTGACCCTTGCGTTCCAGATTTTCTACGCGTTTCAAACCCCTAAAGGGGAGAAGGTCGCGCGCGACATGCAGACGTGAAAGAGGTGGTTACACTCGGCAAGGCACTGAAGTTTTCAGTTTCAAACCCCTAAAGGGGAGAAGGTCGCGCGCGACCAACGGCAGGATGCTGTGACATCATTAGCTCAAGATGTTCTTGTGCGTTTCAAACCCCTAAAGGGGAGAAGGTCGCGCGCGACGAAGGTGTCGCGCGCCAGGATTTATGCCCTGGGGAAAAAGGGCATAGTTTCAAACCCCTAAAGGGGAGAAGGTCGCGCGCGACCGCCTCCCGTCTCGCCTCCGGGAACCCGTCCGCCCTCCCTCGTTCCGTTTCAAACCCCTAAAGGGGAGAAGGTCGCGCGCGACGGAGGTTGATAACCACCCGCTATTCCACCGCCTATCCTGTCAAGGTTTCAAACCCCTAAAGGGGAGAAGGTCGCGCGCGACTTTCGCGCGGCACCCACTTTCCGGCAAGTTTGCCGAATTTGCGAATATGTTTCAAACCCCTAAAGGGGAGAAGGTCGCGCGCGACTGATGTAGTTGTTGCGGCCCCAAGCGCTAAGCCCGGTCTAGGAGGGTTTCAAACCCCTAAAGGGGAGAAGGTCGCGCGCGACTGCGCACGCCTGCATTCACGGACTGCTACGGTATCAGCTAGCACAAAGTTTCAAACCCCTAAAGGGGAGAAGGTCGCGCGCGACAGAGGTTCAACAAGCGCAAGGCGAAATCGGACACGTATTGCCTTGGTTTCAAACCCCTAAAGGGGAGAAGGTCGCGCGCGACTGCTCTACAAAGAGCATGACGTACGACGAGCCATGGCAGGAGAAAAGTTTCAAACCCCTAAAGGGGAGAAGGTCGCGCGCGACCTGAAGGAGAAGGACCACCTTCAGGGAGAGGTGCGCTGGGCGTTTCAAACCCCTAAAGGGGAGAAGGTCGCGCGCGACGTCCAGTAACGCCTACCAGTCCTATCTGGATTACCTGAAGGCCGGATGGAGTTTCAAACCCCTAAAGGGGAGAAGGTCGCGCGCGACCTGATGGCGTAGACACAATTGCGCTGCAGTATGGCTTCATGCGGTTTCAAACCCCTAAAGGGGAGAAGGTCGCGCGCGACCTATCTGAGGTCCGCACACCATTTACTGGAGAAGCGACTTAGGAGTTTCAAACCCCTAAAGGGGAGAAGGTCGCGCGCGACGAGACCGGGCAAATCGTCGAGGCCCTAAAGACCATTGCCGACATTTCATGTTTCAAACCCCTAAAGGGGAGAAGGTCGCGCGCGACGGACGGCTCTTGGTGCGACGATAGCGGCAATAATCGGCGGATTCGGTTTCAAACCCCTAAAGGGGAGAAGGTCGCGCGCGACCTACCCCGAGGTGGTCGGGAGCTACGACGCCTGGGGAGAGACGTTGTAGTTTCAAACCCCTAAAGGGGAGAAGGTCGCGCGCGACTAACCACCCGGAGCGTTGTCAGTCAACTATACCCGGGTCGCAGCGTTTCAAACCCCTAAAGGGGAGAAGGTCGCGCGCGACCTACAGGTGCTTTACGGCGAACGCTTATCAGTTACGGAGAAAATAAAGTTTCAAACCCCTAAAGGGGAGAAGGTCGCGCGCGACTCGGTACAGCCTACTGGGTGGCTGAGGCGAACGCAATTACGTTTCAAACCCCTAAAGGGGAGAAGGTCGCGCGCGACTTACCCTTCCGGCGGGCCAGTTCCGATGCGGTTTTCCGGCCGCCTTCCAAGTAACCTCCAAAATTCAGACCCCAGAAGGGGAGTTGGGAGTGCCCGAAAGCAGCTCCGGAATCGCCGGAAATCAAGCATTCATGCGGCCTCCGGCCCGATCCAAGTAACCTCCCGGCCTTTTGGAGGTTTCCGAGGTTACTTGCGGCTTGAATGTAGCACGGTTTTAAGGAAGCTGTCAACAACCCCGGCAATCGCCGCGTCGTTGGAAACCGGCGGATTCGTTCCAGGCATCACTTCCTTTTGCCGCGCCTCCCACTTTTTAAGCACCTTGTGAAAAGCGGCGCGATTCAGCCGCAGACCTTCCGGCGTGTTTTCGAAGTCGTTTTCCGGATTGACTTCCCTGCGGTTGAACGCGGACAAAACGAACCGATCGCAAAGCGCAGGACGCAGCGGCTCCATCAAATCGAGTGCGAGAGAGGGGCGGCCGGGGCGATCCGCGTGCATAAACCCGGCGTCCGGATCGAGACCCGCGGCATCCAGCCTTGCGGTCAACTCGGACACCACAAGGGAATAGGCAAGATTCAATAGGGCGTTGACTGGATCCGCCGCGCCGCGTCCGGTCCTGCCCGGCCATTCCACAGAGCCAAGCATGGGGCCGAACGCGCGGAAGTAGGACGCGGCGGCGGCTCCTTCAATTCCGTTAAGCTCCGGAATTCCTGGGGCGGAATCCGAATTGGGCAATGCCTCCGACAGGACTTCGCGCGCGGCTGCAACTTCGGGGGGCTCGGGCTGGAGGTTGCTGGAATAATCCTCGACGACGGCAAGCGAGGCTTCGAGTTTCGCCCGAACCGTCGAGCGCGCCAGGGCAAGGCACGCATTCGAATTTTCCAAAAGCGCATACTGGCGCCGGAAACGGCGCTCCGTCCCCGCGGGCAAAATCCGCGCTTTGAGCCTGCTTCCGCTTTCGGTAAGGAACGAAACCGGAATGCCTTTCCGGACGCACAGCGTAATTGCGGGAGTGGTGATCTCGATGCCGCCGAACAGAAGGATGCCGTCGCACCGCACCGTTTCGATTTCGCCGATTTCCTTCCCTTCTATGGAGACAAGAAGGCGTTCGGATTCGGCGGACAATTTCGCTCCCTGCGTCGAAATGTAAGCAATCATTGCGTTTGCCTGCGGATGAAAATTAAAGCGCGGCATCTAAAATACAAGAACATCCGGGTCAACCTCCTCGGGGGGCTTATCCGACGGCTTTGCAATTATGTCCGTCTTGGCCAGACAGTCGCGGCAAATCATCCAGCAGACAATCGCGTTGGCGTCCTCGTCCGCGATTTCCGAAAGCCGTTCGCGCATCGCGGCGTATTCCGCATCCGATAGCGAAACCTCGAATACGCTGTACTGCCGGCGCGCGCCGTAGTCCTCAAGAATCGAAGCAACCTTGGTCCGCTTCGCATCGGAGGAAATGTCGTAAGCGACTATGTAGTGCGTCCGCTCGCCGGGCATTATCGAAGCTTACCGTTTATATCCCTGCAAATGGCCTCAAGCTCCGCATTGATCAGGTCGTCGCGGGTAAAGGAAAGTATGGCCTTGCTTGTTTTCCCCCCGCCGGAGAGAAAAAGTACTACGCCGCTTACACCTTTGCCGCCCTTTTTGACAGAACTTATTTTCGCATGGCTCTTGAATTCGCCTTCGGGATGGCGGTAATATACAACTACGCGTGTAATGTATCGGCATTTGGCAAGCAGGCGGTTGATCATCTTGTCCGCTTCGGGATGCCTTCCCTTGCCGTAGCTTCCATCCTCCCAAATCACCACGGCTTCTCCGGTTCTGTCGGGCGGCAGGGATACTTCAAGCCCGAACCTCTGCTTCATCGCGCGGTGGAACACGCCGCCGGTGATTGTCAATGAAGCGCAATGCTTGCCCTCCACTTTCGCGACGTCAACAAGCGGACCCATCTGCTTGCGGATGGCGGCAAGCCAGTCCGGGATTTCATCGAACGCCAGCATCGAATCGGATGCGAGTGTTTCCAGCCCAAGGGAGTGGGTTTTCCAAAGCTCGTAATCAATCGAAACGGGCAAGGGCACGAGACGCTCGACCGAGTTGAACAGCTCGTACTTGTAAAGCACGGGCATGTCCAAAACCTGGGCCAAAAGCGTTGCGACGGCAATCTGGGCTTTGAAACCGCCGGTCGCGTCTACGGCGATGCCCATCCCCGCGCTCCGGACTTCCTCCCAGCGCCGGCAGATTATGTCCGCCAAGCTGGCGAGACCCTCCGTTATGAAGCGCCGGCCGTCTTCAGGAACCAGTCCCCTTACCACGTGTACAGCCGTGCTGAATTTCAGTGTTTCCGAGATGCAGGCGGGATTCCTTTTCACGTGCTCGGCAAGAACGTCACCAACAAGCTTTCCGTTGTCAGTGTCGCTCACGAGAAATTCTATTCGGGAAAGCTCGGTGAAATCCCTTAGCCTCCGACTGGATGCATCTCTGGCAATAAGCGCTATCGAATTCAGCTCCGCGCCGCATTCCTTGTCAAGCGCGTTGCGCTCCGCAAGGTAGTCAAGTATATCGGCGCGGCGGTGCGCGGCAAACTCGATACCGGCGGCCTTAAGGTAACCGCCAATCGAAGTTCCCACAGTGCAAAGCAAAGTGTTAATTTGGCTTCCGCTGTAATCGTACATTAAATTCCTCCAGTGAAAAATCCAACGATTAAGATAACATTCCCCCGTTGTTGGTACCGGGGCGAATGTGTTAAATCCACCAAGTTGGCCGCGCTCCCGGCAAAGGCCAATGGGGCAAAATACGCCGACTAGCTGTGCGGCCTTTTGTTATTGCAATGCAAACGCCGTGATTCGATCCTTTCTTTCACCTCCTTAAAACATGAGTACCGGTTCCGATCCAGGCAGCCCCCACGCAACCTGCCGCTGAAGCTCTCCGCAAACGCGTTTTCCACCGGCCTTCCCGGACGGATGAAACCGAGGGTCATCCTTGTTCCCCTTTGCCCATTCACACATCGCCTTGGACGTGAACTTCGTCCCGTTGTCGCACGCAATCACCGCGGGCAACGGACGATCCGAGCCGGGCGGTTATGACCATCTTTTCCCGTCGCCGTCGGCGCCGCGCCGCGCCCGGCTCATGCGTGCGGCAGAATCACGATTTTGCCGAATCCCGCGCCGTCCTTTATCGCCCGCCAGGCCTTCGGCGCGTCGTCCAGTGCGAACCGCTGGCCGACGACCGGCTTGACCTTTTTCGCGGCAACGAATTCAAGCAGGCTCGCCTCCGCTTTTTCCAAAAGCTGCGGAGTTTCACGAAGGGTCATCATCGTAAATCCCAGCACCCCTGTGGCTTTGGATATGAGCGAAGCGAAGTCTATCTGCGGCGGGGTGCGGCCCACCGCGCCGTAAACCACGACCCTGCCCAGCGGCTTCAAGCATTTCATCAATTGCGCGGTGGTCTCGCCCCCGACCGCGTCGAAAGCGCCGTCCGCACCGCCGAGCCCCGCGACCGCCGCGGCGAGATCTTCCTTGGATGTTACAACAACGCGGTCAGCGCCAAGCTCGGATATCCGCTCGGCTTTCTCCTCGGAGCGCGTCGTTGCGATGACGTAAAGCCGCATTGCTTTCGCCATTTGCACCGCGATGTGCCCCACGCCGCCGCTTGCCGCGGTGATTACGACGGTCTGGCCTTCCTGCAAACCGAGCAAATGGATAAGCCCGCCCCATGCGGTCAGCCCGGCCAGCCAGAACCCCCCCGATTCCTCGTCCGTGAATTCTTCCGGCGTGCGGATGAGATCGTCCTCGCCGCAAACGACGTACTGCGAAAACGCGCCCGCGACGCGCCCGAAACCGACGCTGCCCTGGCGGAAGGTGACGCGTTCTCCGGTCACCCACTTTCCGACCCCCATGCCGATCGCCTCGACCACACCCGCGCCTTCGAATCCGGGCGTGTAAGGCAGCGGCGGCTTGCGGAAGTAATATCCGGCGCAGATGAGAACGTCCACGGGATTCAGTCCGGCGGCGGCGACCTTGACAAGCACCTTGCCGGGGCCGGGAGCGGGCACGGGGGAGTCCGCGACGGTCATCGCGGTTTCGTTGCCCAGGTTTTCGAAAACGATTGATTTCATCGCCGACGGCGCGAGGCCGCGGCAATTTTACCAGACCTGCGTCCGGAATTCAGCCCCCGGCTAGCGGCCGGGAATCAGCTTGTCCAGATTGCCCAGAGCTTCCTTCGAAACGAGCCTGTCGAAGGTGACCGATCGAAGGGTGTCTTTCATACCCTTGTCCACCTTGCACCAAACGTTGTGAGCGGCGCACAACCCCAACAGGCGGCAATCGGCGGGATCCTGCAGGCAGGGAACGATTTCGATCGGACCGTTTATGGCTTCCACGACGTAAAGCAGGTTTATGCTGGAAGCTTTCTTGATGAGCTTGTAGCCGCCGTACGGACCGCGTATGCTTTTGATCAGCCCCAGGTTTTTGAGGTCGCGCAGAACCTGCTCCAGAAACCTGTACGGCACGTCCGATTTCTCGGCGATTTCCCTCGCGGGCACCGGATTGTCTTGCGCGGCCGCCAGCAGGATGAGAACCCTGACTGCGTAATCCGTTTTGCGCGTGATGTTTATCTTGCATCCCTCCGTCGAGGATAATGCGGGGCGGCGCCGCCGCGTCCGCGAGTCTGATTTATACTATTCCGATAGTGATTGTCAACAATCGCGGCGCATCCGGGGTATTTCGCGCTCGAAACCGGAGTTTGATACGAAACATTCAACCGGGTGGTTTCCTTGAAGCGGATGTATAATTTCATTGCGTCCGGCAAATCGCGCGGCTGCAAAAGGGGAAATTCCATGAAATCCGCATTCAGACTGCTTTTGGCAATAACGCTGGCGCTTGCCTGCTGTGGCCCGCTTTGCGCGCAGGAGCAGGAAAAGCTGCGCATCGTCGTGATGAACTTCGAAAACGTCCAGGCCAAAGAAGAGCTCAACTGGCTCTCCTTCGGAATCGCCGAAAGCCTGACTACCAAACTGGCGAAAGTCAAAAGCATCGTCGTGGTGGAGCGCGCGCAGCTTGCCAAGATACTGGGCGAGCAGCGCCTGCAGCAAAGCGGCTTCGTGGATACTACCGAGGCGGTCGAAGCGGGTAAGTTGATCGGCGCGAAGAGCATGGTGGTCGGAAGCTTCCAGGTAAGCCAGGACAAGCTGCTCGTGAGCTGCAGGCTGGTCAACGTCGAGTCCGGCGAAATCGAGGCGCCGTTCGAGGTGGAGGAAGCGAAGGACAACGTGAGCGTCCTTTACGCCAACCTGGCGACCCAAATTATCGGCGAAGTGAACAAGACCGGCGCCGCGTCCATCACGCTTGACTCGCAGGAAACCCAGGCCATCGAAAAGCAGGAATGGAAAAACTGGGATTGCTACAAGGAAATCCAGCTGTCCAACATCATCCTGTTCGGCAGCGAAGAAGGCGCGGGCTTCGCACGCGAGTACATTTCGCCGGAAGACCTGGAAACCGCGATGGGACACGTCGAAAACGCGCTATCGATAGAGCCGGGCAACGCGCACGCGTATTTCAACCGCGGCCTGATTCAAACATACCGTTTCAAATGGAACGAAGCACGGCAGGATCTGGAAAAAGCGGTATCGCTGGAGCCGTCGTTCGACCGCGCGGTGTTTTCGCTGGGCGTGCTCGATTTCATGAATTTCAAATTCGATGACGCGAAGCGCAATTTCGAAAAATCTCTGCAGATAAATCCCAATTTCGCCGAGGCGCGGTTCGGGATGGCGTATATCGAGTTCGTGCGCGGCAGGTACGATGAGGCCGAGCGCCTGTTCAAGGAAGCAATCGAAAAGTCCGACCAGAACAGCGTCAAGGTTTCATGCTACGTCGGCCTGGCGAGGCATGCCTACTTGATGGGCAGGCTCGACGACGCCCTTTCTTATTGCGACAAGGCCGCGCAGCTCGCGCCGTACGACGCGCAGCCGCTGTTCGCGCGCTCGGAGGCGCTCGAAATGTTCGGACGCTACGACGACGCGCTCGCCGAAGCCAAAAAGGGGCTGGACAAGAATCCCGGCAACACAGGAAGCCAGCTCGCCTACGCGCTTTCGCTAACCCGCGCCGGCCGCGCGGACGAAGGCCTCGCCATCGCGCAAAAAGTCGCGCAGTCCGAGCCGACAAACGCGAACGCGCACCTTCAGCTTGCGACTATTCATATGAGCCGCGGCGAATCGGACGACGCGATTTACGAGTACAAGCGCGCGCTCGAAATCAAACCCGGCGACGTGGTCGCGCTCAACGGATTGGGATATACGTACATCGTGAAGAAGGACTACGCGCAGGCGCTGGACAACTTCAACCGCGCCAAGTCCATCTGGCCGGAAGGGATAGACACGCTCCTCGGCATCGGCCGCACGCACGCAGACCAGCAGAAATGGGACGAGGCGATCAAGTGGTACAAGCAGGCCCAGTCGCTGTCGCCTAAAAACATCAACGTGATGTGCATGCTGGGCGAGGCCTACGCGCTCGCGGGAAAATCGTCCGAAGCGTGGGCGGTTTACAAGCAGGCGGACGTTATCGCGCCCAGCCATCCGCAGGTGCTTTCCGCGGAAGGATATCTTCTGTTCAACGAAGGAAAGTACCCGGAAGCGGAGGCGAAACTCAAGAAGCTGCTGGAAGTTTCTCCGAACGACCGCATCGGCCACAACTTTTACGCCTGGGCGCTTTTCAAGCAGGGCAAAAACGACGACGCGCTGTACCATTTCCGGCGCGCGATCGAGATCGATCCCAAATACGCCGACGCTTACTTCGGCCTCGGCCAGGTTTACCAGGCAAAGGGCGACGCGGCAAAGGCGAAGGAAAACCTGGACAAGGCCGTGCAGCTCGATCCGGCATACGGCCGGGCGGCGCAATCCCAGCCGCAGGCCGGCGCCTCCCCCCCCGCATCGAGCGACCTTGCGTCGGGACTGGCCGCAGCGCAGAATATGATCCTCTCCGGAAATTACGCCGGTGCCGTCCAGATGTTGATTCAGCTCGACGCGATGTACCCCAACACGCCGGAAATTTATCATTTTTCCGGGGCGGCGTACATCCTGGGCGGCGACTTGATAACCGGCTCCAACATTCTGTCGAACGCGGTCAACAAGTGGCCAAGCTACGCTCCGCCGTACTATTGGCTTGGCATCGCGTTCGAAACCGCGGGCGACCTGGAAAGCGCATACGGCTATTACTCGATGTATCTGGAGCTGGCTCCGGACGGGGAGTTCGCGGAAGACGCCGGCGAGCGGATGGAGAACATCGAGGACGCGATGGACGACTACTACGGCGGCGACGATTACGGATACGGGTACTGAAGTTGGCGCAGGATCGCAGTCCAAACTTCAAGGCGGGCCGAGAGCGGCAAATTACGCGATATGCCGGCGGTTCCAGGCGATATCCTGCTGAAAGCACCGGCGGCGAATCAGCTTAGTAATTATCCTTTAAGGCTTCGATAATTCGGGAGCAGTTTGGACGGCTGTTCGTCCAATACCGCAATGATTCAAAATCCGTAACAGCGATAATTTTCGACCGACGTACTGTTACAATTCCGCGCGGCGGGTCTCCGCCGGAGGAACCTTGGATGAGGGAACCGGGCTGCTTTTCGTTTTTCGCGCTCGCCGCGGTGTTGATTTCGGCTGCGGTGCTTCTGGTTTGCGGAATCGGTGAAATCAATGCGGGCGCGCTTGCAACGCATGCGGCGTGGGGGGCGGAGATGGCGTACTCTCCCGATCCGTTCGCCGAGGCGCTGGGGCAGCTCGGACTGGATTCGTCGGTGCTCGGAATAGACCGCGCGGACCGCGGGATGTTCGGCGGGGACAAGTACCGGCTGCACACGTTCGATGTGCTCTCGGACGATCCCGTGAAAATTCCGCCGTACACGCGCATCGTGCGGGATTCGCTTCTGGCGAACACGAAAGGCTCTATGGATATCCTGTATTCCGCGTCGAGCCAGATCGGAAGGAAGATAAGAATCACTTTGGTCGGCGAGCCGCTGGAGGATTATCTGCCCAAGTGCGAGGGGAAGGACGCTCTGTACGATGCGCTGATGTACATGTGGGATAACATGGGGGGAGGGAAAAGCATCGCGAGGCTGCGGGACAAATCTGAATTCAAGAATCAGTGCGTTGAAATACCGGAAGAGCTTCAATCCGCGGCCGCGATAATCATATACGGAACGGTGAAGGCCGCCGAGTATCGCGAACTCGCATTCGCGGATTTTTCTCCGGAAGAGCGCGAAAATTTATTCGACGCCGCGATGAAATACATAGGCGAGGTGGACAGCGAAACGCCGGATGCGGAAGTCGGGCGGACCGTGGAAGGCGCGGCCGACCGCGTGGACTGGGGATATCTGTATACCGGGTTGATGTACGTTTCGCATGCGGTAGATCTGGCATACGCGAAGCTGAAAAACGGCAATGTCAAGCTGCATGGAAACAGCGTCCGGCTGCCTTCGCCGCTAGGAGAAATAATATTCGGAAGCGTCGGGATAGATGAATATTCCGGCTCAAGTCCGTTTCTGGTTGTCGAAACCGGAGGCGACGACAATTATTCGAGCGGCGCAAGGACGGATAACGCGGATAACTGGGCGGGCATCATTCTCGACATGGCCGGTGACGACAGTTACACGGAATCAGGCGCACTGACTCCTGCCGAGGGGGCGGGTGTGCTCGGCTATGGAATCGTGATTGACTTTTCCGGAAACGACAAATATTCCGCGAAAGCGGTTTCGCAGGGCGCGGGGCTGTTCGGCGGCGGCGCGCTTATTGATCTTGCAGGCAACGATTACTACGAGTCGGTCGTCGGCAGCCAGGCGGCGGGGCATTTCGGAGCCGGCGCGCTGTGGGATGCGGGCGGCGACGACGTTTACTACAGCTACCAGACGAGCCAGGGATACGGATGGACGCTGGGGTGCGGAATCCTTCTGGACAACTCCGGGAACGACGAATACATCGCGGAGGACGCGGACATAAAGTTCCCCAGCGCGCAGAGCGACAAGCACAACAGCTCGCTCTGTCAGGGATTCGGGTTCGGCAAAAGGGCGGACATAACCGACGGCCATTCGATGGCGGGCGGCGTCGGGATTCTTGTGGATGGCGCGGGCGACGACAAGTATTCGTGCGGGGTGTTCGGCCAGGGCGCGGCGTACTGGTACGGCGTGGGGATTCTGGCGGACGTTTCGGGGAACGACAGCTACTTCGGCCAGTGGTACGTGCAGGCGAGCTGCGCGCACTTCGGAGTCGGGATTCTGGACGACGCCGCGGGCGACGACAGGTACACGGCGAAGATGAACATGGCGCAGGGCGCCGGCCACGATTTCAGCGTCGGATTTTTGTTCGAGGAAGGCGGGAACGACGTTTACGAAGCGCCGAACCTGTCGCTGGGCGGCGGGAACGCACAAGGTACCGGAATTTTCTGGGACGTCAAAGGCGACGACGAATACCGGACTTCGGGAGTGACGCTGGGGCAGGGGAACGGCGGGCCGCGCGGCTCGCTGCGCGACCTGATGCGGACGATCGGGCTGTTTCTCGACACCGGCGGGGATGACACCTACCCGGGAACGCTTGATTTCGCCGGGAACAATGCCAAGTGGACCCGTCCCGGGCCGGACACCGCAAATCCGATCCGCTTCGAAATAGGCTGCGGGCTGGATGCGGAAATGCAGGTTATACTCAATTCCGCGACTCGGTGACTGATCGTCCATTTTATTCGCAAACTTGATTGACCGGAACACCTTTAATAATTGCGGGCGATAGGGTACAATAATTCAATCCCGCCGCTGGCGGGGCGGTTTTGTACGCATTCATTTGATTGGGGCAGGTGAGGAATATGCATAACTCGCTTACCGTTTGGCGCGCAGCGGTTGCAATTGCCGTATTTTCCATTGCAATGTATGCGCTCGCGTCTTGCCAGGGGGGCGCAAAGCCTCCGACTGCTCCCGGCGGGGGAGGGCCGGCGCCGAAGGAAAACGCCTGGGTGATAGCCGAAGGAATAGACCAGGTGTTCATCGGTTCGTACGAGCCGAACGTGATGGACATTCCGCACGGATACGTCGCCTTGGATTCGTTCAACCTTGTAAATCAGGCTGGAGGCGATTTCGGCGCTCCGGTCAGGGTGACGATTCAGCTTCAAAATCCGGTCAGTCCCGGAACAGTGGTTTATCTGTACAGGCTCTATCCAAACGGGGTGGTTCTTCCGGTGGCGTCCGGCATTGTCGGTGAAGACGGCCGCACGGTCGTATTCACGCTGGAGCAAGGCGGAATTTACATTATTTTGATTTTGCATTCCCAGCTCGACGACGCCTCGACATTCAAAGCCTGGGCGTTCGCCGATTACGCGCTGGGCCCGGCGCCTCTTGAAGTCAACTTCAACGCGTTCCACGAGCGCGGTATAGAGCCGGTGACTTACCACTGGGATTTCGGCGACGGCGAAACCGCGACGGGCGCTTCGGTTTCCCATACGTTCTTTCCCGTCGGCGATTACAACGTCGTATTGACCGCGACCGACGCGGGCGGAAGAATTTCTGTCTATTCTTCCACCTCGGTGAGCGTGACCACCGGCATCGAACCGCTGGACTTGACGGTTCAGGATCCGCAGCCGACGGGCAATCCGCGGGAATTCCAATTCTTCTCGACGCTGTCGGGCGGGCTTCCTCCTTTCACCTATCACTGGGATTTCGGCGACGGCACCACGTCGGACGAAGAAAATCCGGTTCATCAATACGCGGAGCCGGGAATCTACCGGGTATCGCTCACCGTTTCCGATTCGCTGGGCAACGTCGTGGATCGCTCCGGAAGCATCCACGATCTTCGCGAAGTGATATTGAATGCCAATCCGTTGGCCGGCCCGCGCAATCTTGACGTGGTTTTCAGCGTGACCGTGCAAGGCGACAAGCTATATCCGTCCGAAGTCACGCTTGACTACGGCGACGGAACCATCAACGAGATAAAGCACCTTTACGATCAGCCGTCCTTGGAGGCCTCCGGCGATTACCCGCGCACTTATACAGTCGTATCCGATTACCACGCTGTCCTGACCGCCACCACGATATTTGAAGGAACCGAGTACACCTTGACGGACGAACTCGACATCGTTGTGGGCGCGGCTTTCCCACAGCTGTCTTCGATCACCCCGGGAATGGTTCTGCCCGGAGAAAACGTGGTTATTTCGGGAAGCTATTTCGAAGATGCGATGGGAAGCGGCTCGGTTGCGGTGGGCGCACGCACGGCGACCGTGATTTCCTGGAGCGACACGCAGATTGAAATCGGGATTCCCGCGGATATGGAATTCGGCACGTGGGATGTCGTCGTGACGAACGATTTCGGTCTGGCGTCAAATCCGCTGCCGCTTGTGATTGACGTTCCCACGCCGGTTCTTGAAACGATCTCGCCGGCGTCCGGCGTCGAAGGAGACATGGTCACGTTGACCGGGCTTTATTTCGGCGATGGGACGACCGGACTTCTGTTTTGGAACGGCGTCCAAATTGCGGCGGACACCTGGGCCGATTCGCAAATTACGTTTTTCGTCCCGCCCGGTACGGCGAACGGCGTCGTACACATTGTGAGGGACGGCAAGACGTCCAACGCGTTGCCGTTTACCGTGCTTCCGACACCGCCCGACTGGAGTCCCGGCGGGCCGGTGCAGCTTTAGGAGGATTCGAAAATGAAATACTCATACGCATACTTGATTGCGATTGCGATATTTTCGATGCTGTCGGCCTTGACTTCCTGCGGCAAAGGCGGGACTGTCTTGGAGCCCGGGCCGTCCGGCCCCGGCCTTGCGCCGGGCGAATTAAGGCTGGAAATCCTGCGGGACGAAAGCGGTTTGCCGAGAGGAGTCAGGCTTGACTGGTTTCGTTCGTCACAGCCCGACGTCCGAGGATACAACATCTACAAAAGGCAATCGCCTTTCACTGTCCCTTCGGAAGCCACCAAGGTGAACTCGACCATCGTGTCGGGCGGCTCCGGGCCGCTCGCCCAATACTTCGACTATTTCAGCCCGATGATCGGCCAGACCTACTACTACGGGCTGACCACGGTGGACATCGAAGGCGACGAAAGCGCGCTTTCGACGGTTATGTCCATCACGATCGGAGCTCACCAGGTAACCACGTTCTCGCCCGTCAGGGGCATGCCGGGTTCGACCGTTACGATTTCGGGGATGAACTTCGGCGAGTACAATTCCGCAACCGACAAGGTGTATTTCTGGGGAATCGGCGGAAGCACCGTAAGCTCGGCTGGCCAGCGGCAGCCTTCCGAAACCGTCGTGCAGGGCCAGTTGGAAGCCGAAGTGGTTTCATGGAGCGCATCAACGATCGTGGCAAGAGTGCCGGCGAACACCACAAGCGGACCGATAGGCGTATCCATAAACGGCGTCGTGTCCCAGACTGTCGAAGTGTTCACGTCCAGCGCTCCTTACTTGCTAAGCGTATTGCCCGATCCGGTGAACGAAGGTGAACTCGTGCAGCTGGAGGGCAACAACTTCGGAAATTTCGTGGGAACAAGCACGGTCAGGTTCGGAATTCGCAGCATAGACAACCGCACCGCGGGGCTGTCGTGGTCGAATACTTTGATTTCGTTTCCTGTCCCCTCCGGCCTTGACGGGCTTACCGAGGTGTGGGTAAACGTCACGGGTGCGCCGCAGTCGAACCATGTTTTCACGACGGTCATTCCAAACCTTACACCGACGATTACGAATGTATTTCCGCAGAAGGCGCAGCCGGGAACGGATATTTCGATTTACGGCACAAAGTTTGGAAATACACCTGGAAGCATTGATTTCAACGGCGTGACAATCGACGCGGTCTCCACGGATTTGATTTCCTGGGCCGATACCGAAATTCATGTTTCGCTTCCCGCGGGCGCCGAACATACGGGAACCGTACAGGTTACCAACAGCCAGCCGCTGAGCAGCAATACCTGGTATTACAGGCTCGGTACACCGTCTGACTTTTACAAGTTCCAGCAAAGCCGCTTAATCGCGGGCGAAATGACAGGATTGGGTACGTCCTCGTGCTTCGACGGAACGTTCATCCACACGTTCACGATAGGCGGCAACGCAACCGCGCTTCGATATGACAAAACGGAGCCGGGTGCGGGGTTTGAAACCTATTACCTGTTTCCGGGCAACTATTCCGGCGCGGTCGGATGCGCGTATTCCGGCGGAGCGGTTTGGGTCGCCTTCGCGAGGAACGGAATCATCGAAGTGTCAAGCTCCGCCGACGGCGGTTTCACTTGGGATCCTCCCACGGCTATCACGTCCACGCCAAGCGAAATAGGCTGGGTGTCTGCCTGTACAGACTTCGATGGCCGAATTTACGTCGCCTGGGGAGACATGACCGACAAGGCGGTGTATTTTGCAAGCTTCGACTCCAGCGGCTCGCAGTGGATAGTCGAAACCGTGACGACGACGAATTACGTCGGCGGGCAGGTCGATGTTGCGGTAATCAATTATCCGGAGGGAGCCCCGCCAGAAGGCAGCCCCCCCCCCGCGTTCGGCGACAACGACGCATTCGTGAGCTACACCGATCTTGTGGGCACTTCGGTACGCGTTAGTTCGAACTCAAGCGGAAGCTGGCAGTCAATGGGCACGCCGGGAACCAATTCCGCCGGCGCGCACAGCCTTTTGATGATTTCCTACAACACACCGGCGATCGTTTACCATTTTCAGAACCAGACCTCGCATGCGGCCCGCTTGGTGTTCTGGAACGGCAACGGTTGGACGACTCGTACGTTGTCGAACGTGCCCACCGGCCACTACGACGCGATTTACGACGACGGATTCGTTTATGTTGCAACCGGCGACACCCAGGGCACCGCGCTTCTCTACAGGCACGATTTCTATACGCCTTCAACCACGACGTTTTCGTACGAAGTTCCCGGCACTAACGCGGAGTTTTACTCTTCAATCGTTGTAGATTTGAACGGAAACATCCACAGCACTCACACCGACACCGTTTCCTGGGATTACTACATGGTCGATTGGGACACTTCCGGCGGAGGCGCACACGGTTCGTTCCTTCTTGGTGACGGATATGGCGACTGCGATCTCTTATCCGGCGACGACCAGATAGCAAACGACTTCAACGGCGGCACCGGATTCCTGTTTAAGGACATTACCTTCAACAAGCTTTACTTTGGATTTGAGAGCGGTGGAATAACGCAAATAACGGAGATTGAATCGGGAGGCCCCACTGACTTCCTGTCCGGCGGCCTGGATGCGCAGGGTTCCGTGTATCACATTTTTTATCAAGTGGGTCCGGAACTGATGTACCGCACTTACGACGCGTCGGACGACATACTTAGTCCTTCCGAAATGGTTGGCTCCGGCAGCATAGGCGACGTCGGATTCACGGACATGGCGGTGCTTTCGGGCAGCCCTGAAGGCACGAATGCGAGCTGCCTGTTCGTACATACGTCGGCCACATCAACCATCAATCGAACGCTGAAGCTGGCTTCGTTGCTTCCTGGAGGCGGATGGGATATTCGCGATGTGGATAATTTGGGCGTAACCGCGCCGATTGGAATCGATTTGGTAATCAGGCCCGACGGAGAGCAGTTGACACCGGTATATTACGATCCCGGCTCGTCCGAGGCGCTTTGGTTGGAGTTCACGGGCGGCGTTTGGGTTAAGCATCCGATCAATCTGACGGACGGCATCGGCGAAAATCCCGCCATGGACGGCCTGTCTGTTCAGGGGATGGAAGGAGCGGGCATTTCGCCCGGAGCCGGATTCATAGACATGTTCTACCAGCAAGGAACAAACTGGGTGCAGGACAGGATTTCGACATCCGCGCTTTCCACCTCTCCGTTCGATTATTATTGCGGATACAACGCCATTTTGTCCGGATGGACAAGCTACGCTCCGTTCTTCGACACGGCGTTTTACTGCGCCGTGGGAACCGCTCCCGGTTCGGTTTCCAATGTTCCGCTGAATTTCATCGTAACGCCCACCGGTGTGGATGCGGTTTCCGGCGCAATCGATCTTGAAGGCGGCTTGTCGGCTGTGTACTCCGGCAATTTCGAGCACGGCGTTTACTACGGATTCCGGCGCGTCACTGCCGTGGAATGATTTGAAGCGATGAAAATAACTGACGGCAATCCGGCCCGTGAAAAGGCCGGATTGCCGGTATAGCCTGCAGTTTGTGAAAACGCGAAATTATTCCGTGCGGATATATTGGACTTGGTTGGAGATAAACGCACCGCGCCTGACGTAAACCGGACCGGACTCGGCGTCTTTTTCCGCAGGAAGAATGGCATTTTGGGTAGGCGGAACGGTAACGCCGCCCTCTCCGTTGACGGAGGCGTCGTCCGGGACGCCGGGAGGAATCGCGACGGGCAGCGATAAAGGATTGTAGGGAACCAGAGCCGTGATTTCGTCCGTTGACCATGAAATCACCGTTGCTTTTATCGTTTCGAAATAAACACCCGAATCCGCCCCGCCATCTCCGAAGGAATCGCCCCTGAAAACAACGGTCGCTCCCAGGGGCGCGTAGCGCGGAATCATTGAAGCAATGAACGGCGCGTATACGTCATTTTGAGAAAGCTCCCTTGTGGCTGTCACCTGGGAAACCGACACGCCGTTCGGTATCGAGTCGCTGTCGTGAAGCACGTCGTCCCCGGCTTTGAATTTGAATATTACGTAAATCGCCTGCATCGAAGGAAACTCGATTTTAACCTGCTGCCCGTTTTGAGCAAGCAAGTCCTGCGCAATCAAAATCCTTGAGTATTCGGTCCTTCCCGAAAACTGGTCCGATTCCACGCCCGCCAGGTAAACATCGAATACCTGGCCGTAAAATCCGCCAATTATGTCCGGTCGCTGCTGAAGCGTGATTGAATTTATTGTTTCCGCGCCGTCAATTTTCACTTTCAGTTCGACGCTTCCCGAAACGGGGACTTCGGCATACCAATAAGTTTCCTGGTCGTCGTCGATAGACTTGGCCGCGTCAAAAAGCGCGGAAAACTCCGATGACGCGCCAGCCGCGGCCCCCGACGACTTTGAAAGCGCGTTGAACGAGCTGGATGTCCCGCTTATTTCGATGGTTTGTTCGTACGGTTGCATCAGCTCACCGTCCTCGGCCTTCAACCCCGATATCGTAACGGTATACGGGACAAGCATATATATTTGCCCGACCAACAATCTAACGCATCTGCCTCCGTCCAAAAGCACGGCTCTGACTATGCCAGGATTCGGCGTTATCGAATAATGTGACAAATCGGTGGCGGCCGGCGCGTCCAATTTTCTGGAGAAAAACAGGTCGATTTCCCAAAGGCCGTTGTGAATGCCCCCCTTGCGTTTGCCGTTGAACCTTGCTTTTTCCATTACGGGAGGCAATGATACCGCGGGCTGCATTGCCAGCGGGGGATTTATCCTGCCCGCTCCCAGCTTGCCTTCGTAGCCGGGATTGCTCGAATCTATGCTGGTTGCGGTGCCAAGAATGACGTTGCGAACGTCTTCCGCCGTATAACCGGGGTGTGCGGCGAAAACAAGTCCCGCCAGCCCGCTTACGAGGCCGGTTGCGAGGCTCGTACCCGAAGCATAGGTATATCGGCGGTCCGCGCCGTTCGAGTTAATGGTGTATAAAAGCTTCGCCGGCGCGCAGACATCGACGAACGTGCCGTAATTCGAACCTTCGTTCGCGCCGTTGCTCCAAATACTCCAGCCGGCTTGAGTGCCCGCCACGGCAAGCGCTTCCGGGAAATATGCCGGCGCGCACTTAACAGGAGTGTCCAGACCCTCATTCCCGGCCGCAGCTACAAGAAGCTTGCCGAAAGAAGCGCACGCTTGGGTTGCCTCGCGCAAAAGGGCTGCGTCGCGCGGAAAAACGATGCTGATATTGACAACGCGCACATCGGGAAACCGAAGCGTGTACGCCATTGCCAGCGCGGTGTCGGATTCCCAGATTTCGGACCCCGGTCCGCCTTCGTCGCCGTTGGCGGGAGTTACGCGAAGCGAAAGTATCCTGGCGTTCCAATCCATTCCGGCGATTCCGTAAGCATTGCCGCCGGTCGCAAGCGCGACTCCGGCGACTCTGCATCCATGCCGTTCGGATTCGTCTATCAGAAAATCCCCGTCGTCGTCTATCCCGTTCCCCGGCGTGGCGCGCCCGTCACCCGCGGCGGGCGGACTCATAAAATCCCGCCCTCCTTCCGGTATTCCGTCGCCCGGATTTGGATCCGTGACGATACGTCCGGCGAAATCGGGATGGCCGTAATCCACTCCGCTGTCGATTATCGCGATTACGACGTCCGATGAGCCCGTTGAAACAGCCCAAGTTTCAATCGGGTCCAAGTATAGATAATAGGAATCGTATTGGTATCCGTACTCGGGATCGTCGGGAATTACGGATGCAAGCGAGCCGTAATAGTGCGGCCGGGCCGCTTCTACGCCGTCGGCGCTTGCAACCCGGTTTATCGCCTCCGGAAGCCCCGGAGCGGCGTCGGGCGTCAGCGCCGCGATCGACCGGCGCTCCGATTCCGATGCGAGCGTGGCATCGCTTACGATTCGGTTTCCCTCGCCGGTTGCAAATCGGATTACAGCTCCATGGATTTCCGGAATCCATACGACAAGTGCGCCGCCGCACTCCGATGCAACCTTGCGAGCGTCGTCCTCGGTTGAATCCGCATTGAGCAACGCGACCACTTCGTTTGAAGCGATACCCGCGCCGGCGATTTGTGTTTTAATTGCGGAATCCGGAAATTCGCCATTTTCGGCGCGAACGGGCGGCGCCGCGGTTCGCTGGGGATCTGCGCCGGTTGCCGCTTCGATCGGCTCCGCGGCGCTGTTGCCGTCAAGAGCGGCGCGCGGCAAGCTCGATTTCGCGTTTTTGCTTTCGCAGGAGCACAAAAGGATTGCGGCAAGCCATACAGCCGAAATTGCCGATGCGAGCGCCCGACTTAACTTGTACCGGCCCACGTTCACATTCTACCCGAAACAAAGCGGCATGGGCGGATTCATTCGCGGGCCGGCGGAAACGGTCAAACCACGCTTTCGATGTTCGTGTAATCTCCAAGCACAAGGCTTCTGGCGCTCTGGCTGACGACCGCCTGATAACCGATGAGCGAATCCTGCAGCATGTAGCCGGTTAAATGCGCTTCGGGATTCACGATTGTGTTCGACAGAATGCAGCGTTCGACGGATGCGCCGCTTGCAATCGTCACGTTCGGCCCCACGATGGAATTCGAAACTTTCGCGTCGGGCGCAACGAATACGGGCGGAATGAAAACGCAATTTTCGCCGGCCGGTGAATGCGCGAGCCTCTCAAGGATGTGCCTGTTCGTGGACAGTAGCGTTTGAGGCTTTCCGCAATCGAACCATTCGTCCACCCAAAACGCACGCAAATCGGCACCCCTTTCAATCATAATCTGGAAGGCGTCCGTGATTTGTATTTCGCCGCGGGTTCTGATGTCGTTCTCGACCACGTAATTCAGCGCGTCGAACAACTTTCCGGCGCTTCTGAAATAGTTGACGCCGATTAGCGCGGTATCCCCCATGAATTTTTCCGGCTTTTCCACGGCGCGTTTGATTTTGTCGCCGTCCAGCTCGACTATGCCGAAGCGCTCCGGATCCGGCACGGTTTTTACGCCCAGCGTTCCGTCGCCCGCCGCGTCGAACATCGCTTCCATATCGCCTTCAACAATCGTGTCGCCGTAAATGATGAACAAGCCGCCGTCGGACGGTATAAGCTCTCCGCACATCCAGATGGCGTGTCCGAGGCCAAGCAGCTCACGCTGGTGCACATATTCGAACGATGCGCCTTTGAAGTTCGCGCCGACGTAGTCCTTGATCATGTCGCCCAGGTAACCCACGACGATGACGATATCCTTGATGCCCAGGCCGATTACCCGTTCGAGGATGTGTCCGATTATCGGTTTGTCGCCGACCTGCACCAGCGCCTTGGGCGTGGTGTTCGTTATCGGACGCAGCCGTGTGCCCACGCCCGCGGCGGGGATGATTGCCTTCATGATGTTTCCTCCGAAGCGATGCAAGGCCGCTCGATGCGGCCGGGTGATGATAGCAGATGGCGGTATACGGCTCACTTCTTCCGCCGAGAGCGGACATATATTCAGTGCGAATCAATCTATAATTGGCTCGTGCGTGCGGCGCGTTTCATGATGGAGTTTGTTTTAACCCTGGTGCTTGCCGCCGGACTGATTTGGGCAGTACGCGAGCGGATGGAGCTAGAATCCGGCGACGACGCCCCGCGTTCGGACGCGGCCGCGCAATCGTATAATCGAAACGTTTCCGTCAAGTCGCCCGGCTCGGTTGAAATTGCGCCGGCAAGGGAGCGTTCCGATTTCGCCTCCCGGGCTCCGGCGAATACAGTCCCAAGCATAGCCGAGCCTGCCGTTGTTGGGGAGGCGAACGAACCTGCGGAAAGTGTTTTGAATTCGGCCAAGCCGGGAGACCCGCGATCTTCGAGTTCGTATTCGGAACTTCAATCGAAACCGTTCTATGAATTTTCGCGGTTTTTCCGCAAGCGCAAGCCGCAGCCCGCAATAATCAAAATAGGCCTCGCCGGGGACATAGACATCCCCCAGGTACTGAAAGATCGCGTCGCGAAAAGCCCTGATATGGACATCCTTAAAGGCGTAGCCGAGGTTCGCGACCGGCTCGACCTGCTCGCGGGCAACCTGGAAGGCCAGTTGACGCGCGCCGGCACGCCTACCGCCGGAAAGACGCCGGAGGATATCGAGGATAAGAAGGAGTTCCTGCTTAAGGACGATCCCAAGTGGGCCGCGCGGCTTCGCAAGGCGGGATTCCGCCTGCTCACGACCGCCAACAACCACGCGATGGATTTCGGATGGAAAGGTTTGGAGGAATCGCTTGCCGCGCTTAACAACGCGGGGATTTCGCCTGTAGGCGCGGGGAAGGACGACAAAACCGCGCGCGCGCCGCGGTTCATTGAAGTCAAAGGCAAAAAGATAGGCTTCCTTGCTTATACGGCCACCATCCCGCCCGGATACGCCGCGGGCGCGAACCGGCCGGGCGTGGCCGCGGGGCGCGGTAACGGCACGGCTTCGCTCGGCTCGACCTGGAGGAACAAGCTTGCCGCGGAGGTCAAAGCAGCCCGCGCCAGATGCGATTACCTGATTGTCGGATTCCACTGGGGAACGGAAAAATCGGACAAACCGAGCGAGCTTCAGCGCGAAATCGCGGAGGTTTTGACCGCCGCGGGCGCGGACTTGATATTCGGGCACGGGCCGCATGTGCTCCAGCCGGTCGAACTGATAAACGGAAAGCCGGTCGCGTTCAGCCTTGGCAATTTCATATGGCACGGCGGCCGGGAAACGGCATTGCTTGAGGTCGAGCTTGAATCCACACCCGACGGCAATCTAAACACCAAAGCAGCGCGCCTGCACGGATGCAAATTGGAGAAAGGAGCGCCCGTGCTTACCGGAAGCGTGGAAGAAGTATTCCCGGCCTCGCAACCGGATGTTGTTACTGCCACCGCAAGGACGAACCCATAGTGTCCGAAAGAAACCGCATTGCAGTGATTGTTCACGGCGGCGCCGGGATGATTCCCGATACGGAGGCCGGATATTACCGCGCCGCTACGTCCGCGGCCGCCGCGCTTGCCCGAGACCTGATTCTTGGCGGAAATGACGCGGTCGCCGCTGCCTGCGCCGCGGTGCGGTTGATGGAAGACGACCGTTATCTCAATGCGGGATACGGGAGCGTGCTGGACGAAAACGGCGAGATGTGGTTCGACGCGTCCGTGATGGAAGGAAGAACGATGCGGGCCGGCGCGATCGCAGCGATTCCGTCCGTACTCAAAAATCCGGTGGAATTGGCGCGGCTGGTGATGGAAAACCACCCCAGTGTTTTGCTTGCAGGGGAGGGCGCTTTGGAATTCGCGCGGGAGTGCGGACTCGATTTCGTCGAGCCTCAATCGATGGTGTCCGAGCGGCAGAGGGAGCGCTGGGAAAGGTGGAAGGTGAAAGCGGCGGAGCGGGCCGGAAATCCGACGGACGACAGCGGCCTGCCGGTCTCGCCCGGCCAGCCGGAGGCCGAAGACTACAACGCCTACGACGCGCTCGTAAACAGAAATCTGAATAATAATGGAAACAACGACGATAACACCGGCGATACGGTGGGCGCGGTCGTTCGCGATTCGGCCGGAATGATCGCGGTGGCGCTTTCGACGGGCGGCGTTCGGGGCAAGCCCAGAGGACGGGTTGGCGATACCCCCGTGGTAGGATGCGGGCTGTACTGCGACGATGCGATCGGCGGCGCGGGCGCAACGGGAATCGGCGAGCACATCATCCGCGCGATGCTTTCGGGGCGCGCGGTGCTCGCGATGGAAAGCCGCATTGGCTTAGCCGGCTCAACTTCGCTGGCCCAATTCGGTGCCGAAGAAGCCTGCCGTTACATGCACGCGCGAATCGGCGGAAATGCGGGCGTTATCGTTCTCGACAGGGATGGAAACATCGGATACGCGCACACAACTCCGCGTATGGCGGTCGCGTATTGGATGCCCGGAATGGACGAGCCTGCCACCGATATGGACGGACGCAAAATCGGCTGATGCGTTTCGGGCGGAATTGACGTTCAGTCGAGATAAAGTCCGGCCAGTCCGTTAGGCTCGATTTGCCTGTGCATTCTGACCGCGACCGGGTCTATCGTCCGGATGAACATCTCGATAGTTGCGGCGACGGTGGCGTCCGCAAGGTGTCCGCCGAAAACCGTGAAGTCTTCACGGCCCAAAACCGCGTGGCAATGGATTATCGGTTCGTCGTCAAGCCAGGCGATGTTTCCCTGCAGCGACAGCACTTCGAAACAACCTTCGTGCACCGTGAATTCGTACTCGCCGCCGGAGCCTTTGAAATAGCCGAGTTTCGGATTGTCGAACATTCCGATTCCGCCCCAAATCACCGCGCCTTTGATATGCTCCTTGCGCGCCAGCTCTTTCAGATTTTCGAAGTAGTTTTCGCCCCGCATCATGCGGATCGCATACACGTGGCCTTCGTTCTTGACTTGCATCGGTGCCTCCGTCACGCCCGGAACAACCCAAAGCGCGTAATCGCGGTCAACGGGCGCATCGGTGCCGATTCTAACACGGCCGGGCTATAATCCGCTCGTGCGCATCGGGTTCGACATGCAGGCTCTGGTCGGCGGCGGGGAAACCGGGCTGGGCGCGTATGCCCGCGGCGTGCTTTGGGGAATGGAGCGGCTGGCGCTTACGGGTGCGAATGCGGCTGAAATCCGGCGCGACATTCCAGGAAGAGCGGCGGAAGCGCTTTTGCGAAAGCAGGGCTGGCCGAAGGGCGTTGAAATCGCGAGGCTGTATCCCAACCGGCTCGAAAAACCACTCGCGCATTCCGTCACCCGCACGGCATGGGAGCAAAGCGGGCTGCCTGCGTCGGCCAAATCCGCAAGAGCCGATGTCGTCTATTCGCCCGCGCTCGGCGCGCCGCTGGGACGGGCCATTCCCAACGTCGCGACCGTGCACGACCTCATCCCGCTGCATAAAAAAGACCGCGAAATCCGGCTGGCGGAGCTTTATTTCACGGAGTATCTGCCCCGGTGCTGGCGGAAAGCGGACATGCTTGTATTCGACACCGAAACCGTCCGGGCCGAGTTTCTTGGGCGCTGGCCGGATGTCAAAATGGACCGGACGCTCGTTGTTCCCTGCTTCGCCGCTTGCCGGGTGCCCAAGCTGTTTCCGCCGACTTCCGGCGGAATCTGGGAGCCGGGCTACCTGGCGGGGATTGCAACTTCCGAGCCGGTTCAGTACTCGGAAAGAAGAGGATTTTTATGCGTCGCGACTTTCGAGGAGCGCAAAAACCTGGGGCTGGCGCTCGACGCGTACGCGCAGCTTGCAAAGGACATCCGGGAAAAACACCCGCTGATTATGATAGGGAAGGGCGGGGAACGGGACATCCTCTGGCAGCTTGTCGAGCAGTCCGGAATGGCGCGGTTCGTCAAATTCACGGGCTATCTCCCGATTGAACAGCTTCGCGAAACCTACGCAAAGGCGCTCGCGCTGGTGTTTCCCAGCACCGACGAGGGATTCGGCATTCCGCCGCTGGAAGCGATGAGCTACGGGACGCCCGCGGTCATCGGCGACGCGCCCGCGGTGCGCGAAGTTTACGGCGCGGTCTGTCCGTCGGTCGCGCGCGACGGCGCGGGCAACCTTTCGGGTGAAATGGCGCGGCTGGCCAAGCACGAGGAGCACTGGAAAAAGCTCTCGGAAAACGGGCTGCGGTTCGCCGCTGGATTTTCGCCGGAGCGCACCGCGCTCGTTGCGATGGCCGCGTGCGAGATGGCGGCGAGCAGCGAGTTTTAGCCGCTGATATAATTCCCGCGTGATTTTGATACTCGATCTCGACAACACGCTTTACCCCAAAAGCTCCGGAGTATTCCGGATGATCGACCGCCGGATGAGCAGGTACATGGTGGAGCGGCTCGGATTCGACGCGGCGACGGTGGACGAAACGCGCGTGCGCTACTGGCATGAATTCGGAACGACGATGAAGGGACTGCGGGAAACCATCGGAATTGACGAAGAGGATTTTCTTACGTTTGTGCACGATATTCCGGTTGACGAAATGATAAAGCGCGATCCGGAGCTCGAATCCGCGCTGAACGCGATAGACGCCCCGAAATATATATTCACCAACGCGGACACGCGGCATGCGGGCCGCGTTTTGAAAGCGCTCGGCATCGAAAACTGCTTCAGAGATGTGATAGACATCCGGGCGCTGAATTTGGCGGCGAAGCCCGACCCGAAGGGATACGAATTCGTGGAGGAGAAAATCGGACTTGACGGCGATCTGGCGGTGTTCGCCGACGATTTCCCGATGTATCTCGAACCGGCCAAAGCGCGCGGATGGAAGACGGTACACGTCTGGGACGAAGCGCCTGATGAAATCGCGGCGGGCGGAAAAGAGCCGTACATTGACTTCACGATACGGCGGATTCACTCGATGCCGGAAGTGATCGCGGAGATCGCGCGGTGATTATCGGCATCGGGACGGACTTGATCGAGGTCGCCCGCGTCGAGCGCGTCTGCACGAACAACAAGCGGTTTCTGGAGACGATGTTCACCGAAGCCGAGCGGGAATACAGCGCGAAGAACATCAAGAACCCGTATATGCATCTCGCGGCGGCCTGGGCGGCGAAAGAGGCGCTTTTTAAAGCGACAAACATTCGATTCAGATTCGGGGATGCAGCGGTGGCTCACGAAAAAACCGGCAAGCCTTATTTCGTATTCTCGCAATCCGTGATGGACAAATTCGGGGCGATGCACCTTCACCTGACGATAAGCCATGTCAAAGAGTACGCGATCGCGACGGTTGTTGCGGATGGACTAAGGTAAGCGCCTCGGCATTTTGCTGAAAATGCCGGCCAGAAATCAACCCAACCGACCTCCCACCTTCAAATCGGTGCATCCCGCCGCAAACTGCTCCGCCTCTTCGTAAGCCGCGTCGACGTGGCGCATGATGCCGGTGCCCGGGTCGGTGGTGAGAACGCGTTCCAGCTTCGCGGCCTGCATTTCGCTGCCGTCCGCGACGACGACCATTCCCGCGTGGATGCTGTACCCGATTCCCACGCCGCCGCCGTGGTGGACGCTCACCCACGACGCGCCGGCGGACGTGTTGACGAGCGCGTTTAAAATCGGCCAGTCGGCGATGGCGTCGCTTCCGTCTTTCATCCCTTCCGTCTCCCTGTAGGGCGACGCGACGCTGCCGCAGTCAAGATGATCGCGGCCGATGACGATCGGCGCTTTGATTTTGCCGCTTCGCACGAAATCGTTCATCGCAAGCCCGAACTTTGCCCGCTCGCCGTATCCGAGCCAGCAGATCCGGCTCGGCAGCCCCTGGAAAGCGACCTTCTCCCGCGCTTTGTTTATCCACCGGTGCAGCGCGCTTTTTTCGGGAAATACCTCAAGCACCAGATCGTCCGTCGCGTGGATGTCCGCAGGATCTCCCGAAAGCGCCACCCACCGAAACGGGCCTTTGCCCTCGCAGAAGAGAGGCCGGATGTAGAGCGGGACGAATCCCTGGAACTCGAAAGCGTCCGCCATCCCTTGCGCGTGAACCTGGCCGCGGATATTGTTTCCGTAGTCGAAAACCACCGCGCCGCGGCGTTTCCATTCGATCATCGCGGCGACGTGGCGCTTCATCGAATCATACGAGCGACGGATGTACTCCTTCGGATTATCGGCTCGCAGCCGCAGCGCGTCGTTGTACGGCATCCCGCCCGGCACGTAGCCGTTAAGCTCGTCGTGAGCGCTGGTCTGGTCGGTCACGATGTCGGGTACGATTCCCATCTCGACAAGCTTCGGATGCGTTTCGCTCGCGTTGCCGAGCAGCCCGATGGAAAGCGCTTCGCCGCGTTCCTTGGCGCGCATCGCAAGCTCGACGGCTTCGTCCAGCGATTCGGTCGCTTTGTCAAGATAGCGTGTTTCGAGTCTGCGCATGATCCGCGAGGGATCGCATTCGACGCACAGGATCACGCCGTCGTTGAACGTGACGGAAAGCGGCTGCGCGCCGCCCATCCCGCCGAGGCCCGCGGTCAGCGTCAGCGTCCCCTTGAGCGTCCCGCCGAAGCTTTGCTCGGCAGCGGCCGCGAACGTTTCGTACGTCCCCTGAAGGATGCCCTGCGTGCCGATGTAAATCCAGCTTCCGGCGGTCATCTGGCCGAACATCGTCAGCCCCATCCGTTCGTACTCGCGGAAATTTTCCCAGGTCGCCCAGTGCGGGACGATCATCGAGTTGCTGATAAGGACGCGCGGCGCCCATTCGTGGGTACGGAATATACCCACCGGCTTTCCGCTCTGCACCAGAAGCGTTTCGTCGGATTCGAGCGAGCGCAGGCACGCGAGGATTCTGTCGAAGCACTCCCAGTTGCGCGCGGCGCGGCCGGTTCCGCCGTACACGATAAGCTCGTCGGGATTTTCCGCCACGTCGGGCGAGAGATTGTGCTGGATCATCCGAAATGCGGCTTCCTGCACCCAGCCTTTACAGTGCAGGTCGGTACCGGTAGGAGGATGAACGGTTCTTGCTCCCTTCATCGCGCATCACCTCAAGAAACACCTTGCGATGATATCACTACGCAGCATCGCCCCGATTTTATCCGCCCGTCCGCACGTTGCGTCACTTCGCTACCTTTGAGGACGGCGGCGGCTTGCGGTTAAGAATCGAGCGGTCGATCGCCCTCGATTCGAGGAACGGCACCGTTTCCTCCAGGCGCACGAAGTCGTCGTTCCAAATGTCGGCGCTTTCCGGGTGATATTCCCGCCACATCCTGTCACCGGCGATAAATATTTCGCGGCAGGGCTTTCCGAGCTCGTAATAAACCGAGCGGCCGAGGCGCACGTGCGTGACGCAGCTGTATTTGCGAAGCTTCGCCAGTTTGTGGGAAACATGGGGCTGACTGAGATTCAGGGCCGCGACGATTTCCTTCACGCTCAATCTGTAGCGCGATATTAAAAGAGCTATGCGGT
This sequence comes from bacterium, assembly GCA_039961635.1. Classification (NCBI taxonomy): domain Bacteria; species bacterium. The sequence goes on along the minus strand of JABRWB010000059.1, from coordinate 17,184 downwards.
AAGTTACATCGTCCCCCACCGCCGCGTAAAACTTACTGGGAAGCATCGGCAAGTGCCGATGTTAGCATATCCCGGTGTCAATGGCAAAGCCGGACGGTTCAGCCTCCCAGGCTGCGGCGCGTCGCAATCTTGCCGGCCTCGACTCCCGGCTGGTCGAAGGGATTTACGTTGAGCATAATCCCCAGAAACGAGACTGCAAGCTCCCAGAGCATGATGAACTGGCCGCAGTAATACGCGTCAAGTTTGGGCAGAATTATTTGATAAACCGGACGGCCCGCATCGGCAAGCGAGCCTACGGTCGCGTCGCATTCGGCGTTAAGCACGGCCTCGTACGCCTGGCCGTCCAAGTATCCGAATCCGGATTTCGCGGCCGGCGGAACCTCGATCTGTTGCGGCGAAGAATCCCAAAGCGATTGCCTTACGATGCAATACAGCTTGTCGGCCGGCCCTTCCATGAACAATTGCACCATGCTGTGCTGGTCGGTGGTTCCGAGCGCTGCCAGCGGAGTGGTTCCCGCGGGGCCGGGCAATTCGTCACCATCGGCCGATTTCTTTTTTCCGAGGCTTTCGGCCCAAAGCTGCCGCCACCAGCACGCCCATGCGTACATCGCCTCACTGTAGCTCATCATGACCGAAATGGGAAGCCGCCTTTCGACGGCGAATTTGTAGTTGACTTGAGCCAAAAGCAGCGCGGGATTGCCCGCCGGATTGCTTCCCGTGCAGGCTTCGCGCATGTCCAGCGCGCCGTCCAACAAAGCGTCCACGTCCACGCCGGTTGCAGCTGCGGACAAAAGTCCCACCGAGCCCAGCACGCTGAAACGCCCGCCCACGTCCGGAGTGATAGGAAGCGTGCGCCAGTTGTTCTCGCGCGCCAGCTGCCTCAAAATGCCCCTGTCCGGCTCGGTTGTGGCGATAAACCTTCTCGAAACTTCCTCCGGAAAGAGCTTCTTTTTGAAGTGCGACAGCGTCACGAAAAGGTTGACCATCGTTTCAAGCGTATCGCCGCTTTTCGAAATGACGTTGACGTAAGTTCTCGCCGGGTCGAGCCTGTCCAGGATTCCGTGCGTGACCCTGGGATCAACATTATCCAGAACGTGGAGCTTCAAACTGCCCGCAAATTCGTTTGCACGCGGTGGATTGAGCGACTGGCGCAACGCGATGTTTCCCAGCGCGCTTCCGCCGATTCCCAGCAGCAGCAGATTGTCCGCCTTGGCGTTTATTTCTGCGGCAAGCTCCTTGCAACGCTCCAAAGCGGGACGTTTTTCGGGAAGGTGATACCAGCCGATAGGCCACTTGTGGGGATTATTGAGCAGATAAAAGACCGGTTCGTGCGCGGCCTTTATGGGCTCGACCAGCTCTTCCCAGTCGAAGCCGACATCCCCGACGCTGCGTCTAAGACAATGCGTGTAATCGAGTTCAATCACGGCGCCCTCCACCGGCAGATGGCCCGACAGACCGTACTCAGACGACTGTAATTTCCATTGTCACGGTGACCGGGAGTCCTTTTCCGTCATCCACCGACAGCGTGATCGTGTAAGGTCCGGTCAACGTTGTTATCCAGTCCACCGATACCGTTTCTCCGTCGTACCGCTGGTTGCTGAATACTCCGTATTCCTCCGAGCCGTCGTCCCAGCTGAAATTGAGCAAGTCCCCGTCGGCATCAACCACTGCCGCGGAAAAGGTCACGACCTCGTTTTCCACCGGTGTTTCGGGATCCATTGAAATTCCGTCTCCGCTTAGCTCCGGGGGGACGTTTGGACTTTCGTCCGAAGGCTTTTCGGCGAAAAGCGCGAAGCTTCCCCCGTAACCCTGCACGCCGCTGGAAGGCATGACTGCCGAGGCAAGCAGTCCGGACGCGTCCGCCTGCGCAACGATTCCGATGATTTCTATCCAGGCGAGTTCGAATTCGTCGTATTTGTAAATTTTCCAGGTGCTTCCGGCCGCGACGGCGGTGTTGAGTACGAAAGTGAATGTGATGTTTTTGTGAAAGCTGGTGTCCACCGGCGAATTAAGGATAAGCGCGCCGAGTACGGTCGCAGCCCCTTCGGGAAAGTACGCTGCGTCGATTTCCGTGCCCACCAGCGTATCGCTGATAAGTACTATGGTTTCGGAGCGGAATGTTCCGGCCGGAAAATCAACCCTCGTACCGCTGTCCATGTCGGCAAAGTCGTCTTCTCCCGGCGATATAACCGTTTCGGTCAAAAGCGAATTTCTGCGCTCGTTATCCGCGGTGCCGCAGCCGGACACCAACATCGCGGCCAAAACAGTCAAGAAAAGAAAACACCGCATACATCACCCCCGGGACTCATCCCGTTGAGAATCAACCCCCGTCGAGTATAACATGGCTCAGGTTGACGGACTGGCATGTTCTTGAAGTGCACGCAGCCTTGAGGCAAATTCCAAAAACCGGGCTTCCCGTTCCCGGTCCAACCTGAACTGCCTGTGAAACTGGAATCGCGGAATTAGCAATGCTCTTGCTCCCGGCAAAAACGGGACGCCCTCGACGTCCTCCGGACGCGTTTTGCTGAACAATGCAGCCGCCAGGCACGGCTCGATGGATGCTTTTCGAAGGGCGCGGATGTGTCGCGCGAAGCTCCGCCCCGTCCAATGCACTGTATCTATGACCGCAATCCGGCTTAAACGCGCCGGGATGCTGGCAATTTCCGAAAGCGAAAATACTGGAGTGCGAAGAATGTCCGAAAGCTGGACTCCCAAAACCCAGCCGCTTCGCTTTATGGCGACGAGAGCGTGAATGGGCCAGGTTTTGTGAAGGCGGATTGATTCCGCAAGGCCCAACGCGCGGACATAAAATTCCAAAGGGCCGATATGTTGGCCTGGAGGCGGCAATGCTCCTTCTTCGCTTGCTGTCAAGTGGAAAGACACAATGCGATTGTAACAACAATCTGTTGACAGAAATGCGGCAAAAAGCGATGTTGTGAACCGTTTCACTCCTGATAATTCAGCCTGCAGGTTGTAATACGCATGTTAGAATCTTGCGCCTTTCGGGACGTTCCGACCGGCAAATTCCAGGCTTTCCGTGGAGCGATGATGGCCGAAATCGAATTGAGCATAGTATCCCCCGATGAAACGAACATCGGCCCGTACGATGCGCGCCGCGCGTCGTTCGATTGGTCTGTCGCGAAAAAGGAGCTTGGGTACGAGGATAATTCCCTATTCAATATCGCCTACTTCTGCGTGGACCGCAACTGCGAGCGCGGACTCTCCGGAAAAACCGCCCTTATTTGGGAATCGAACGAGGGCGAAGAGAGGAAGTACACCTACGACCAGATGCGTTTGTACTCGAACGCGTTCGCAAAAAAATTGACGGAATTGGGAGTCAAGCCGGGCGACCGTGTTTCGATATACCTCGACAGGATTCCGGCGCTTTATTTCGCGTTTTTCGGAATCCTCAAAATCGGCGCAATCGCCATGCCGATGTTTTCCGCATTCGGCGAGGACTCGCTCGAAGTAAGGCTGGCCGATGCGGAGGCATGCGCGATCATCACGAGCGCGAAGCTCGTTAAGCGCGTAAGGAAAGTCCGCGAGAACCTGCCTGCGCTGAAAAACGTAATCGTAGTTGACGGCGAGCCTTCCAAAGTCGCCGATAACGAGACGTTTTTCGACGTCGAGTCTTCGGAAAGAGTGGATAATTGGGACATTTTCCCCGCCGATTTTGAGACGCCTTCCGTCCTTCACTATACATCCGGCACCACGGGGCAACCCAAGGGAGCTTTGCATGTCCACAACGCCATCTTCGGCCAGCACTTGACCACCAAATGGGTGCTCGATCTCCGGCCGGACGATATTTACTGGTGCACCGCCGATCCGGGCTGGGTGACCGGTATTTCGTACGGCGTAATCGGCCCGTGGAGCATAGGCGTCACGCAGGTCGTTCTGGAGGTTGGATTCATTCCGGCGCGGTGGTATGCCGCAATCGAAAAGCACAGGGTTACGGTTTGGTATTCCGCGCCGACCGCAATCAGGCTGCTGATGCGCGACAGCGAGCCGATTATTCCCGGTTACGATCTTTCGTCGCTTCGCCACCTATGCAGCGTCGGCGAGCCTCTCAATCCGGAAGCTGTCGTCTGGGCGCAGAAAGTTTACGGCAAGCCCTTCCATGATACTTGGTGGCAAACGGAAACGGGCGCGATCATGATTACGAACTTTCCCGGTATGAAGATTTATCCCGGTTCCATGGGCAAGCCGTTTCCGGGCGTTACGGTCGGAATCTTGGACGACGAATACAAGGAGATGGATGGAACCGGCAAGGCGGGCAAACTTGCTCTCAAGCCGCCGTGGCCTTCCATGTTCCGCCAGTACTGGAGAAGTCCTGAAAAGTACGAGTCGAAGTTTATAAACGGATGGTACATCACGGGCGACCGGGCGCGCCTGGACGAGAACGGTTACTATTGGTTCGAGGGGCGCGACGACGACGTTATAAACACCGGCGGGCATCTGGTCGCGCCGTTTGAAGTGGAAAGCGCGCTTCTGGAGCACGAGGCCGTGGCCGAGTCCGCGGCGATCGGCACGCCCGACCCGGTCAATATGGAAGTTGTAAAGGCATATATCTCGCTTAAGCCGGGATTCGAAGCTTCAAAGGAACTGGAGCTGAAGATAATGAACTTCATCCGCAAGAAGCTTTCGCCGTTTGCGATGCCGCAGTACGTCGAATTCGTTGACAGCCTTCCGAAAACCCGAAGCGGGAAAATCATGCGCAGGGTGCTGCGCGCGATGGACCGGGGCGAGCCGGTCGGCGATCTTTCCACGCTTGAGCAGGATTAACGAAAAGGAGCAGCAAATGGCAATAGAGAACGTCGTGATCAACTACATAACCGAGGAGTATTTGGAAGACGACGACGACGAGGTGACTTTGGATACCCCGTTGATTTCGTCCGGCATCGTGGATTCGTTTTCCATGGTGTCGCTGAAGGCTTTCTTGGAGAACAAATACAAGATAAGCATTCCCGACGAGAGGGCGACGCCGGAGGCTTTCGACACCGTGCGAAAGATAATCGCGCTGGTGAAGGAATACGCGCCGGACGCCGAGTAGTCCAAATCGAACTTTGCAGTTCATTCCGCGCGGTCGGCGGTTTTTCGAGCGGCCGCGCAAGGGAGGTTGATCAGGTCATGGCATATTCGGACACCGCACGCTCCATCTACCAGGAGCAGCTTGCGGGCATCAAACGCGACGGGCTTTACAAGGAGGAGCGTTACATCCACTCCGAGCAGGGAGTGGAAATCGAGGTCGAATATCCGGCCGGCTCGGCTCCGAGAAAGGTGCTCAATTTCTGCGCCAACAATTATCTGGGATTGTCCAGCCATCCCGAAATCGTAAAAGCCGCGCATGACGGATTGGGCAGCCGCGGTTACGGAATGTCGAGCGTCCGGTTCATCTGCGGAACGCAGGATATCCATCGCGAGCTTGAAAACAAGCTGACGGCGTTTCTGGAAACCGAGGATACGGTTTTGTTTCCGTCCTGCATGGACGCGAACGCGGGAGTCTTCGAAGCCGTTCTGACTAAGGATGACGTGATGATAGCCGACAGGCTTATTCACGCGTCCATAGTGGACGGAATTCGCTTGTGTTCCGCCAAGTACGACACATACAAGCATTCGGACATGTCGCACCTTGAAAAAAAACTGCAGGAGAACAAGGATGCGCGGTTTAGGATGATCATCACCGACGGCGTCTTTTCGATGGACGGCGACATCGCAAAGCTGGATCAAATCTGCGAACTCGCTGACAAATACGACGCGATGGTGATGGTGGACGATTCACACGCGTCGGGATTCATCGGCAAGCGCGGCAAAGGCTCGCACGAGCACTGCGGCGTGCTCGGCCGGATAGACATAATCACGACGACGCTCGGCAAGGCGCTTGGCGGCGCGTCGGGCGGCTGCGTGAGCGGGCGTCGCGAGCTTGTAGACCTGTGCCGGCAACGCGCAAGGCCGTACCTGTTTTCAAACACCGTCGCTCCTGTGATTGTATCGGGCGCTATACGCGTTCTCGACATCATTTCGGCGACTACCGAGCGCCGCGACAAACTGGAAGCCAACACCGCGTACTGGCGCAAGGGGCTGACCGAAGCGGGATTCGACCTCAAGCAGGGCGAGACTCCTATCGTGCCGATAATGCTCTACAACGCAAAGCTCTCGCAGGACATCTCCCGCGACCTGATGGATGAAGGAATATACGTTATAGGATTCTTTTTCCCGGTCGTGGCGCAGGGCCAGGCCCGCATCCGCACACAGATTTCCGCCGCGCACGAAACCCACCACCTCGACAAGGCGCTGGAAGCGTTCAAGAAGATCGGTGGAAAATACGGCATCCTTGGATTGAAGAAAGACGAGATCATCGCGAAGTACGGGCTGTAGAGCAATTTGCGGCCGTCCGCATATCCAATCCCACACCCTGGCGCTCGAATGCGGGAAGCCGTTTTGGCGGGCGCGAATCGGCTGTTCGATGTTATACTCATCCGGGGGTATTGAACCGCGCGCGATGAGCAAGGAATTGGAAACACTTGAAGCGCTGGAAGCCGTTGTCGAACTGCTGGCCAAGCGCGAACAGGAGCTGGCCGAGCTTCAGCAAGTTGTCGAACGTCTCAAAGCGGAAAACATCGAGTTGATGCAGGGAAAGGCCGCGTCGGGTCAGCCGGCACAGGCTCAATCCGCGCAGCCTGCGGCGGAGCAGCCCGTCGCGCGCCAAACGCCGCCGCAACCGGCGCATTCCGAGCCCGCAGCCGCGGTCGCCCGTCCAGCGGCTCCTGTTGGAGTCAAAACAGTGATGATTGCGGACTCCAACCGGCTGTTCAGGATCAACCTCAAGAGCATCCTCGACTCGAACGGCTTCGCGCTGGTCGGCGAAGCCGCGACTCCGATAGAGATACTTCCGCGGGCGAAGGAAACAAATCCGGACATCATGATATTGGACTACGGAATGTCGGGGCTGGATTTCAAAACGACGATAGCGGCGCTTCGCCAGGTGCTTCCGTCCTGCAAGATCGTCGTCCTGTCCAACAGCATGGGACGCGACGAGATTTACGAAACGATCAAGGCAGGCGCAAGCGATTTTGTGATGAAGCCGATCCACCATATCAGATTCGTCAGCGTTTTGAAGGGGCTTTACACATCCAAAAAAAACTAGGCGGTTTCATATGTTTTGCTTTCGTCATCATTCTTGCTTGTTTGCATTCGCATTCATCTCAATTGTGGTCTCCTCCTGCACCGGCGACAACCGAACAGGGGCATCGGCAATCCGCGGCTCCTCCGATCCGCCGGCTCCCGTGCTGATATCCGCAGAGCGTTTTGAGGATTCCGAAAAGAATGCTTCAGGGCTTCCCAAGGGAATACAAATAACATTCACCCGCCTGACGAATCCCGGAGTCGCGGGCTATTACGTTTACCGCGATTCCCTGCCGATTACCGCTCCCGATCCGTCGCTGCGGATCACGGTCGGCGGCGACACGCTGATTCCCCAGCCGGAAAGCGGCTCGTCGGTGGTCGTCCTGGACCTGTTCGAAAACGGGTTCTTCATTGTTCCCTGGACTTACTACTACCGCGTTTCCGCACTGGACATTTACGGAAACGAAGGCCCCATGTCCAACCAGATGTCCTTCACCACGTCGGAATTCAATCCAAGCGTTCCGGTGCCTTCCGAAGGGTATTGGGGCGATCGCATCGCGATAACCGGCTCAAACTTCGGGGAGTACGATGCGGACACCGACAAAGTGTTCTTCCCGACCGGGAACGGCGGTTTGGCGCAGGCGGCGATCGCTTCCTGGTCGGCCGGTGAAATCCAGGTGGATGTGCCGCATTCATCCGTCACGGGGCCGATTACCGTCTCGATAGCGGGCACCGCGGCCCAAACGGACCAGCCTTTCACCGTTCTCAATCCGTTTCTGTTTCATGCCGAGCCCGATCACGGAGCGGAAGGCGATATCATTCATTTGCACGGCGGCAACCTTGGCGAGCTTTCAAGCAGCAATCTCGTGCTGTTTCCCGGCCTGACTGCAAGCCCCATCCAAAACATTATCAGCTGGACGGACTCGGAAATCGAGTTGAAAGTCCCCAAAAATACGCGTGTGGGCCAAATTTTCGCCCTCATAGACGGCAAAGCCACAAACACCGTTCCATTTTCGGCCCATCCGAGAATAGATTCGGCGTTGACCTCCGGCGGCCGCCCCGGCCAGTTGTTCGTGATAGACGGCATCAACTTCGGCTCGACGCGCAGCGGCGGCCTTGTCACTTTTCCGCTGCTTAAATCGGGCGAAAACTATCCGCTCTGGAGCGACACCAGGGTGGTGGTGGAGATTCCGGAAGGCGTGATTTCCGGCCAGGTTTTCGTCAAGGCCCGGGATCAATTCTCGAATCCTCTGGATTTCGTCGTCTGGGACGATCTTTCTCCGGAACTGACAAGTCCCGCTCCGGACGAGATTGTATTCGGCGATTTCCGTTTTTCGGTTGCAAACAATCCCGATTACGACGGTGTCAAGTGGTACATAAGGCCGGTTGGGGCGCCGTTCCTGGACATTCCATACTTTACGCCGTCGGAGCAGCCCTTCGATTTTGAAGGCAATTCCCTTGCCTTGGCCGGCATTCGAAACGGGCATTACACGGTCACCGCTCGGGTGACGAGGGTGGGCGAGTCCGCGGACGTGGCTGTGGATGTATATATTGTAACCACGCCCGGTGACCTTAATCTCGACGGAGTTGTGGACGACATGGACATAGCGGTTGTAGACGAGAATTTCGGTCTTACCTCGGGCCGGGAGGGATACTCGCCCCTCCGCGATGCAGATTTGAACGGTGTCATAGACGAAACCGACGTTTCCACCATCGGGTATCACTTCGGCGAGACGTCTCCATAGCCGTTTCCGTTACAACTTTTAACAACTTTTGCTCCCGAAACCGGGAACAAAAGCTGATGTCGTGCGTCTAAACGTTCGGAAGTCGCCCCTGATGGCTTCCAGCTTCAATTACCCCTCCCCCCAATGAGGGCCTTCCTAATAGGGAAGGCCTTTTTTTTGCCTTGGCAACGGTTGTACGAGCTCGCGTTTGCTAAAATTCCCCTTCATGAGGTTTCATCCCTTCAGAAGCGGTGTGGCGCTGGCCGTCACCAATGCTGTATTTACGATCGCGCTCGGCATTGTTGCCGGCTTTTTCAGGCTGGGCACGGAAGTGGTTCGCGTGCTTCGGAGCTTGTACTGGGGTTACGATACAACCATTGTGGGCGTGCTGCTGGGCGCATTTTCGGCGCTCCTGCTGGGCTTCGCCATTGGGTGGTTTTTCGGCGCCGTATTCAACTTTTTTTCCTATGTGGACGAAGCGGCGAATTACGATTAGCGGCGGGGACGCGGATTTGTTTCGCGCATGTTAACATTCTCCGGCTTGACGTTGCGCGCTTACATTCCGCTGATGACTCTTCAGCTGTTCCTGGTCAGCGGGACATACCTTTTTGCCAAGCTCGGCACGGCTGAAATTCCCGTAATCCCGTTTGCATTGCTCCGGTTTTGCTTGAGCGGTTTGGTTCTGTGGCTGTTTTGCCTGGCCACCGGCAGAATCCGCCGGATAGAGCGGCGGGACTGGGCAATGCTTGCGCTTTTGTCCATCCTGCTGATTCCCATCAACCAGGGGTTCTTTCTTTTCGGACAGAACCTGTCCAGGACTACGCACGGCGCGTTAATCTACTCCCTTGCGCCTATTTTCGTGGCCTTATTCGCGGGTATTTACCTCAAAGAAACGGTACCGGCCTACAGATGGGCGGGAATCCTTTTGTCGGTGGTCGGCGCCTCCGTTGTGATTTCGGGACAAGGGATCTCTTGGGCAAACGACAGCTTCCGGGGAGACGTGCTCATACTCGTCGCAATGCTAAGCTGGGTGGCATTCACCGTCGCCGGCAAGGAATTCGTTACGAAATACGGCGCCTTTTTCAGCATGACGGCTATTCAGCTGGTTGGATTGGCGATGGTGCTTCCGCTCTTTCCCCTGGCGTACCGCCAGTATTCGGCAAGTGTGCCCGTTTCGCCGATCGGATGGATATCTCTGCTTTACGTTTCGCTTGGAACGTCGGTTCTATCTTATGCCCTGTGGTACTGGGCGCTCGCGCGGGTTGAGACTGCAAAACTGGGAGTGCTGATGAGCCTTCAGCCGATGGTTGCCGCTGTTTACAGCTATGCCGCATTCGGCGCGGAGGAAATCACACTTCCTTTTGTCGTCGGAGGGGTGCTGGCGATATTTGGCGTATGGATGGCGCATTCCAACATGGTTCGGCGGCCGCCGGATCGAAGCGTGAGTGATAAAATCTAAACGTGTTCACTGGGCTGATTCAGGCGGTCGGCGTCGTCAAAAGCGCCGTTTCAAGCGGGTCCGGTATCCGGCTTGCGATAAATCCCTTATCGGGTACGGATTTTGGATTTGCAGCCAAAGCCGGGGATTCTGTCGCGATTGATGGAGTTTGCCTTACGGCGGAGAAAAATTGCGACGATGCTCTTGAATTCTTCGTAACCGGCAAAACCGCAATTGCGACAACGCTCGGCAGCCTGAAATCCGGGGACAAGGTGAATGTCGAACCTGCTTTGAAAAGCGGCGATTCCATCGGCGGCCATTTTGTGGCCGGGCACGTTGATTCCATGGGAAAAGTGCGCACTGTTCGACCGCCTATTGGGCAGGACGGCTGGCTGGAGATCGCCGTCGAAAGGGATTCCAAGCCGTATTTGGTTTCCAAGGGCTCTATCGCGGTGGACGGAATCAGTCTTACGTTGCAGGAAATCGATTCGGACGCATTTGGATGCGTTTTGGTGCCCGAAACCTGGAAAAGGACGAAGCTTCCTTGGGTTGAATGCGGGGACATTGTGAATCTTGAGTTCGACTTAATCGTCAAAGCAGTGGTCAGGTCGGTCTCGGGTATCATCGGGAGCGACTCGAAGCTTTCTTTCGAGCAGCTTTCCTTATGGGGTTATTGATGGAAATCGATCGAATCGAGCGGGTGGAAAAGGCTCTCGAAGAGCTTCGTTCCGGCCGCTTCATAATACTTGTCGACGACGCCGACCGTGAAAACGAGGGAGACCTCGCAATGGCGGCGCAATTTGTCACGCCGGAGGCCATCAACTTTCTGGAGCAGCACGCAAGGGGGCTTATCGTCGTCCCCATGACTTCGGAGCGGCTTGCCGCGCTCGATCTGCCGCTAATGGTGGACAAACCCACGGAAAGACATGGCACCGCGTTCACGGTGTCCGTGGACGCCAAATCCGGCACTACAACAGGAATCAGCGCCAGAGACAGAGCGAGAACGATTCAGGTGCTGATGGATCCGGCATCCAAGCCCGACGACCTTTTGAGGCCTGGCCATACTTTTCCGCTGCGGGCGGATCCCGCCGGCGTGTTGCGGAGGGTGGGGCAAACCGAAGGAATAATCGACCTGACCAAGCTTGCGGGGCTCACTCCGGGCGGAGTCCTTTGCGAAATCAAAAACAAAGACGGCAGCATGGCGCGGATGAAGGACTTGGAGTCGTTTGCCCGGGAGCACGGATTTTTAATCGTTCAAGTCGCCGATATCGTCCATTACCGGCTGCAGAAAGAAAACTGGGTTCAAAACGTCGCCTCGGCGGATTTGCCGACGAAGTACGGCCATTTCAGGATTGTCGCGTTCGCGACCAAAGACGGGGCGGAAGAACACGTCGCTTTGACGATGGGGGATATTCTGCCCGAAGAGCCCGTACTTGTGAGAATGCACAGCAAATGTCTCACCGGAGATACGCTTGGCAGCCTTCGTTGTGATTGCAACGATCAGCTTGTGTTCTCGATGAAAGCCATTGCGGATGCCGGCAAGGGTGTTCTCGTCTATCTAAATCAAGAAGGGCGCGGTATCGGGCTGGCGAACAAAATCAAGGCATACGCTTTGCAGGACGAGGGTTACGATACGCAGGAAGCAAACGTTAAACTTGGTTTCCCGCCCGACAAGCGGGATTACGGAGTTGGTGCTCAAATTCTGCGGATGCTCGGCGTTCGGAAAATTCGCCTGATAACGAACAATCCCTTAAAAATGATCGGTTTGGAAGGTTACGGTTTGGAAATCGTCGAGCGGGTGCCTGTTCCTCTGGAGGTTGTTTGCAACGACGAAAACAGAAGGTACTTGAGCACGAAGAAGGAGAGAATGGGACATTTGCTTGAAGAAAGCATGGAGGTCGCGCAGGGCGGGAATGCACAATAATCGCAATCACTCGGCACTGTTTTGGTATCCCGCTGTTGCATTCGCGCTTGTTGCATGCATCTTCATGGCTGGATGCAATCCTGGCGAAGATTCCAAAGATGCGGAAGCCGCAAGGGACGGAGGTGGACAAAAACCGGACGCCGCTTTATACAAGCTTGCGCTCGGCTTCGATGGAAGTGAAACGCCGGCGGGGAAATTCGAAGAGCTTGCATCCGTGGCCGCGGGCGCCGGCAATGTGTACGTCGCGGACAGAGCTTACAGCGCGATTTACGTATTCGACGAACGCGGCAAATTTCAAAGCTCGATAGGATGCGGATTCAAAATTGACGATTACGCGTTGGGAAACGATGAGCTTGCGTTGTCCAACGCAACGATGGTCGATCCATCTTCTGAAGCCTTAAGACACGAAATCGCCCTTCACCGGTTCTTTCGGCCGGAAGATTTGGAATTTGCTTCAGGCCACATTTTCGTTCTTAATTCGTTTTTTTCATCCCTGGTGCCCGAACCGGTTGCGGTTCCGGAAGTGATAGAGTTCACGTCGACTGGCCAGTTTTACAGGAATAAAAAGCTGCATATGGCGATAAGACCCGGTTACCTCGCAGTGGACGGGTCTTCGAATTATGCCCTCACAGACCAGGAAGTTGACGAGTTCTACACCGCTGACAGCAACGGAAACGATGTTTATATCAACAAAAAGAGCATGGTGGGGTTTAGAGGCTATTACCTGAAGTTGCTTGATGCCGGGGACGACACCAGAGCGATTGAGTCTGTCAGGGCGCTTTTGTCGAATACGGGAGCGGCGCGTTTTCAGTTTCGAGGGATTGGGGGTCTGGCGATTTTCACTCCGGTTATAGACGGAGAGCCCAGCCCCGGGGAGAACAAGCTGCTCGTGTGCGATTCGGGCAACAACAGAATCAAAGTGCTGACGTACAAAGGCGAGTTATTGAAGATTATTGACGGGATCAGCGGAAAGAAAAAATTGTTTTCGCGCCCAATCGACATCTCCATTCTTGATGGAGGCCGGTTGGCGGTTCTTGTCGCCGATCCTCCGTCGGTCGTGCTTCTCGCGAGCAATTTCGAAATATTGGGGAGGTTCGGTGACGGTGATCTCGTGGAGCCGCGAACAATTTTCGCCGACTATTCCGGCGATATTTGGATAGCGGACAGAGGCGCTGCAAAGGTTTTCCGTTATACCCCCGCGGACCGCGGAAGCTGATTGTGACGGCGAAAAATACGGAAATCGGTGAATTGCTCCGCGACGTAAAGCGCGGCGACAGGCTTGCGCTATCCCGCGCCGTCACTATCGCGGAGAAATCCATCCAATCCGCGGCGGGGCTGATTTCGAAAATGGACGCGTTGCCGGCCAGGGCGAAGCGCATCGGAATCACCGGTCCGCCGGGAGTGGGAAAAAGCACATTGATATCAAGGCTTCTCACCCCGGCGCTTGCCGAAGGATTCAAGATTGGATTGATATTGGTGGATCCCACGAGCGAACTTACCGGGGGAAGCCTGCTGGGCGACCGGGTAAGGCTGGGCGGGGAAGTCCAGGATGAGAAAGTTTACGTGCGCAGCATAGCTTCCCGCGGCGCAAAAGGCGGATCCTCGTTCGCGGCCGCCGCCGCCGCGGTTTTGATGGAGCACTGGGGAGCATCATTCATTTTTGTGGAGTCGGTCGGCGTGGGACAAACGGGCGGCTCGATTTCGGATATCGTGGATTTCACGTGCCTCGTTCTCGCTCCCGGCTCCGGAGACTCCGTTCAGACTCTCAAAGCAGGCTTGCTGGAAACCTCGGAGGTATTCATAGTTAACAAGTGCGACCTGCCGGGCGCGGACGCTTTGGCGGCGTTGCTCGAAGCGGAATACGGAAACGCGGGTTCGACTTCCCGGCATATCGTCCGCTGTTCTGCCGGCGAAGGAAGCGGCGTAACCGATGTTTGGAGACTCATCCTGCGGATATATGACGATATCGAAGGCAATCCCGGCGCCGCGGCGGAGCGCCTTCAAGGAAAAACGGCCGGATTGATCCGGGAACTCGTGGAAGGCGCATTTTCGAAGGCTCTGCGATCCGACCGATCGGTCATAGAAACCGTGGAAAGGCTTGCGGGCGCCGCTTCCGCTGGAAAAACTGATCCGTACTCCGCCGCTGAAATCGCGATAACACACATAATTTCCCGTGCCGCCGATTTTTGGAAAGCGGCATCGTGAATGGTAAAAGCCGCCTTAAGAGGTTCGCCGACAGCCGCAAAGCAATGTCAATAAGACGATTTACCAACTTTTTCGAAAATGTTTGTAAAAAGTGGCGAACGCGTGTTTTCGCCGGTATAATTCCTGGTCAGCCGGCTTCCGAGTTATCAACAACGGCGCCGCTGGCTTACCGGTTGTCCTGCGAACGGTAACGGAATGCAGGATTCCGGATTTTCCCGATTTTCACAAGGAGGTCGCTTTCAGTTGACCGATAAGCCAGTTTCAGCAAGGGATAGAGATAAGGAAAAGGAAAAGGACTTGAAAGAGGCTCCGCCGGGGCAGCCCGCGTCGGTGCCTGTAATCACGCGCGAAGGCTATCTGAACATCTCCAAACTTCTGGATGCGCTTTATAAGGAGAGGGGGAATAACGGCAAGCGCGTCGAGGAGGCGATCGCGGTGCTGGACTCGCCCGCGTACCGCGCCGTCGCCCGCAGCCGCAACAAGACCCTCTACGGCTACGACGGCGCCCTCCGCCACTTTTCCAAGGACGAGGTTAACAAGGCCGAGAACCTCCGCCTCGACGACTCCGTCAAGATGTACCTGCGCGCCATCGGCCAGGTGCCCCTGCTCATCCCCGAGGAGGAAATCTATTTCGCCCGCCGCTACCGCGAAGGCGACCTTTCCGCCAAGGAGCGCCTTATAGACTCCAACCTGCGCCTGGTCGTCTCCATCGCCAAGAAGTTCCTCAACCGCGGCATGTCCTTCCTCGACCTCATCCAGGAGGGCAACCTGGGCCTCATCCGCGCCGTCGAGAAGTTCGACCTCGACCGCGGCTTCAAGCTTTCGACTTACGCCACGTGGTGGATCCGCCAGGCGATCTCCCGCGCCTTGGCCGACCAGGGCGAGCTCATCCGCAAGCCCGTCCACATGGTCGAGACCATCACGAAGCTGTCCAAGGCGTCCAAGGAGCTGCAGCAGACCAAGGGCCGCGAGCCGACCAGCAAGGAAATCGCCGAGCGCATGGACGTGACCGAGGAGAAGGTGCGCGACATCCTCAAGGTCGCGCAGAAGCCCATTTCGCTGGAAAAGCCCATCGGCAACGACAAGGATTCGCTGTTCCAGGATTTCCAGGAAAACAAGAACATCATCGCCCCCGAAGTGGAGACGATGTACGAGCTCACCAAGGCCAAGATCGACAAGATCCTGAAGACCCTCGGCGAGCGCGAGGAGAAGGTCATCCGCCTGCGCTACGGGCTGGACGACGGCCACCCGCGCACCCTGGAGGAAGTGGGCCGGGAGTTCAACGTCACCCGCGAGCGCATCCGGCAAATCGAAGTGAAAGCGCTCAAGAAGCTCAAGCATCCGACGCGCAAGCGCCAGTTCATCGGGCTGCTCGAATTCTGCGATCGAACGAGGCCGTAACCCGGCCGGTTTGGTATGGGGATCAAGGAGAGCGGCGGCGGGCAACCGCCGCCTTTTTTTTTTTGTTACAACGAAGACACGAAGACACGAAGTCACAAAGGTGAATTTGTGACAGCGGTATCCCGCGCGAATCCCGCGAAAACGCCGCGATAGATGCCTCGAAAACCACGCGCGATCGCGGGGAGCGCGTGCAACGCCATGCCGCGCGATAGTCCGCGATAATCGGCCGATCCGCGTACGCGTACGCGATGCCTTGGGAATTCGGGCGCAGGGATAAGGAAACAGGGAGCAGGCAGGTTTACAGTGGTCGGAGGCTCCGGCCTCTTAATCCAGGCTTTGTGAAAAGGACGGCCGGATCGCACAAAGCACGATGGACGGGCGCGGGGCGGAAGGTGATATACGGCACCGGCAAGCCGGTGCACTCCCATAAAAACAGGCAAGCCGGTGCACTCCCATAAAAACAGGACAGCCGGTGCACAGCACGCGGACCAGTCCATTCGCTTTGCACGCATCACGATTATGGGAAGTATTGCTTGGCAACGGCAAGCCGGTGCACTCCCATAAAAACAGGCAAGCCGGTGCACTCCCATAACACTGGACAAAAGTTTTGTATAATTGAAGTGGAGGTGTCCTGTGGGATACAAGAATCTTTCTCCGCTTCTGAAGCGGACAGTTGTCGAGGAGTTCAGGCGGGATCCGAGGCCATGCGCCATCGCCGCCCGCCTCGGCCTGCATCATGCAACGGTCAAGCGCTGGCTGGCCGAAGCCGGGATCACTCCCGATCCGGGCGCAAGCTTCGAGGATCGCTGGCTCTCCGCGCAGCGGTCGCTTGAGGAGGCCGAAGCGCTGGAGCGCCGGCGCAGGGGGATACCGGACGGGAAAGCTCCGCTACATGACGAGGAATGGTTCCGCACCGCATCGCTTGAGGAAATGTCGCTGGAGGTCAGGCGCCTTTTGCTGGGCGTGATGCTGCGGCCGGGCGGCGTGGAGGATTGCAGCCCCGCCGACGCAGCGGCGATACTCAAGGACTTTCTGGAGATAGAAAAGAAAAAGCTGGGTGTTCAGAGTTGATGGTTGAGAGTTCGGAGTTGAGCGTTGGGAGTTAAAGAACCAAAGAGCGCGGCGGTTGGGCCGCGGATTGCCGAGGAATCGGGTGAAAAACCGACGGCGTGGCGGAATCAGCCGGAATCGGATACAATCCCAGTGCCGATGGTTGCGATTTCGACACAGGAACGCCCGGCGGATTGTCACTCGCCGGGATCGGGGAACAACCGCAGGGGCGCACTGCGTGCGCCCGCACTGAATAGCTCCGGTCCCCGGTCAGGCGAAATCCGGAAAACCTCACCGCGGATATTCTTGGGTTGGAGCGT